>JAEDJU010000094.1 GCA_016296195.1 Candidatus Methanomethylophilaceae archaeon
CACAGGAAATCGATGAAGAAGCCCGAGGAGAGGCGGATGTCCGACCTCATAGCCTCGGCTGGGTTCGAACAGGTGGCCTCGGCCGACCTGGAACCCCTCAGTGGGAATTGACGGTGGTGCCTGAGAAGGGCTGACCGAGGATCGCCTTGCGGAGTTCCTCCAGGTTCCTTCCGTCCACCATCATTATGTCTATCTTGTTCGCCGCGGCGATCTTCACGCCCAGCGGATCGAACACACTGGATTTGGATGCGTCATGCTCCTTGTAGACGATGTCCCCGAGTTCGGCGATGGTCATCTTCTCGATCCTCTTCGCATCCTTGTTCTTGCGGGGATCGTCGGTGTACACGGCATCCACGGATGTGGCGTTGACGACCCTGTCGGCCTCCATCTCCCTGGCGACCATCGTGGCCACGGCATCGGTCGTGTGACCGGGGAATGTTCCTCCCATGACGACGATCTTACCGGGCTGGGACCTCCTGGCGGTCTCCTCGGCACTCCTGGGGACCTCATCGGGCATGTCTCCGAGGGCGAGGGACAGTAGCTGTGCGTTGAGTCTGGTGGCACCGATGCCCAGGACATCGAGCTGATAGGTGTCACCTCCGAGGGCCTTTCCCGTCTCGGCGTAGTATCTGGCGGTCTTGCCGCCACCGCAGACGATGGCAATCTGGACCTCGTCCCTGATGCCCTTCAGCATCTCGGCGAGTTTGGATATGTATTCTGAATCATTGTCTCCGGGTACCAGAATGGAACCTCCGATGGATACTACGACCTTGTCCGTGGAGTTCACCTGGGACTTGTAACCGCATGTCGGATATGAACCCACCGATTGGCCACGGGCCCCTCGCGCGCGCCCGTAAATTATAATAGACGTGCTGGCGTCAGCCCATTCGGGTGGACCTAATGGGAGAAACCAATTCGGAAGACAAGGCAAGATATGATTTCAAGAAGGACATGCACGAGATCACCAACTACAAGGGAAGGGGAACCGAGCTCATCTCGGTGTACGTTCCCGGTTCCAAGCAGATCTCCGATGTCATGGCCTACCTCAGGAACGAGCAGTCACAGGCGTCCAACATCAAGTCCAAGACCACGATGAAGAACGTCACAAGTGCGATCGATTCCATCGCGGCTCGACTGAAAACCTACAAGGCACCTCCGGAGAACGGAGTGGTGATCTTCTGCGGAGAGGTCCCCCGCGCAGGCGACCAGACCAAGATGGTCCAGTACGTCATCAACCCGCCGGAGCCGATCACCGCGTTCCTATACAGGTGCGATTCACAGTTCTTCACGGAGCCTCTCCAGTCGATGCTCCTGGACAAGAAATGCTACGGTCTGATCACCATCGACAGGTCGGAGGCCACACTCGGTCTGCTGTCTGGAAGCAGGATACAGGTGCTCAAGCACTTCGATTCCCTCGTTCCCAGTAAGCACCACCAGGGAGGACAGTCATCCGTCCGTTTCGAGAGGTTGATCGAGATCGCCGCCCACGAGTTCTTCAAGAAGGTGGCGGACAACGCGACGGAGGTCTTCCTCAACAGGCCCGAACTGCTCGGTATCCTGGTCGGAGGACCCGGAGCCACCAAGGACTTCTTCGTCAAGGAGGAGTACCTGCACCACGAGCTCAGGAAGAAGGTCATCTCACCCCTCGTGGACACGGGATACACCGACGAGTCCGGACTCAGGGAACTGGTGGAGAACGCCAGGGACATCATCACGGATGTTCAGCTGACCAAGGAGAAGGTGTACATGCAGAGGCTCTTCGCCGAGATCAGGAAGACCGACGGAGGTCTGTCCTGCTACGGAGAGGACGAGGTCAGGAACGCCACCGACATGGGTGCCGTCGACATGCTCCTGCTGTCCGAGGCCCTCAACAAGAAGCGCATCACCGTCCAGTGTCCCTCAGGTCACACACACGAGCTCACGGTGAAGGATCCCGATGACAGGGTCCAGTGCCCCGAGTGCGGTGTGAACGCCTCCGTGATCAAGGAGGAGGATCTCATCGATGACTTCTTCATAAGGGCGGAGGCGTTCAACACACGCGTCCAGATCATCTCCCCCGATTCGGAGGAGGGTGACATGCTCCTGAAGGCCTTCGGCGGAATAGCCGCCATCCTCAGATACAAGGTGAATTGAGATGTCTATAATGGATGATTTCGAGTGCGAGGTCCGCGGAAAGGTCTCCGAGGCCCTCGCCGCAATGGGTGCCGGGGATGTCCAGTTCCCCGTGGAGCCCTCCTCGGTGGAGACTGTGGACCTCGCCGTCCCCTGCTTCACCATGTCCAAGGCCATGAGGAAAGCACCTCAGGCCATAGCCGATGAGCTCGCCGCCGCGATCCAGCCCTCGGGACTGATCTCCGCGGTGACATCCACCAACGGTTACCTCAACTTCAACATCGATCCCACCGCCATGGTGAAGGGTGTCCTCGACGAGATCGTCGAGAGGGGTTCCGACTTCGGAACGATGCCCGCATCCGGAATCAGGGTCAACGTGGAGCACACATCCACCAACCCCACCGGACCCATCCACGTGGGACGTGCACGCAACCCCATCATCGGTGACACCCTCGCCAGATGCCTGAAGAAGTGCGGACACGAGGTCACCACCGAGTACTACGTCAACGATGTCGGGAAACAGGTCGTCGTCCTCACCTGGGGAGTCAACAACGTGTCCGATGAGGATGCGGAGGCCGAGAGGGAGGAGCACGCCAGGACCATCGGTCAGAACGAGAAGGAGCGCGACAAGACCGACCACAGGCTCGTGGCCAACTACCGTGTCGCCAACAAGAAGCTCGAGACCGAGGAATCCGTCAGGAACGAGATCTCAGACATGCTCAGGAGGTTCGAGGCCGGTGACCACGAGGTCATCGACACCGTCAGGCACACCGCCGAGATCATGCTCAGCGGACTGAAGGAGACCCTCGGCAACATCAACGTCACACTCGACAGGTACACCTGGGAGTCCGGATACATCGCCGACGGTTCCGCAAGGGATGTCGTCGAGAGGCTGAAGAAGTCCGATTACGCAGGTGAGACCGAGGACGGCGCATGGTTCGTCGACCTCAAGGATTTCGGAATCCAGGGTAAGAACACCAAGTTCACCTTCACCAGGAAGGACGGAACCACCCTGTATACCACCCGTGACCTCGCATACCACCTGGACAAGTTCACCAGGGCAGACCGTGTCATCGATGTCCTCGGAGAGGACCAGAAGCTCGGTTCCAAGCAGCTCTGCTCCGCATTGGAGATCCTCGGCAACGAGAACATGCCCGAACCCCTGTTCTACGCGTTCGTCTCCCTCCCCGAGGGTAAGATGTCCACCAGGAAGGGTGTCGTGGTCTACCTCGATGACCTCATCGACGAGTCCGTCGCACGTGCATACGAGGAGATCAAGTCCAGGCGCAGTGACATGTCCGAGGACAGGATGAGGGAGATCGCGAAGATCGTCGGAGTCGGAGCGGTCAGGTACAACATCGTCCGTGTCCAGCCCGAGAAGCAGTTCGTGTTCAAGTGGGAGGAGGCCCTCAACTTCGACGGTAACTCCGGACCCTACCTCCAGTACGTCCATGCCAGGGCATGCAGCATGCTGAGGAAGGCAGGGGAGTTCACACACGACACGGATCCCTCCAAGCTCACCGATCCCATGGAGATCAAGCTGGTCAAGGTCCTCTCCAGGTACGAGGAGGTCCTCAGGGCCGCAGGAAACGGAAAGCGCGTCCACATGCTCCCCGCATACGGACATGAGCTCGCCGTGGCTTTCAACCAGTTCTACGCCGCAGTCTCCGTCCTGGATGCAGGTCCCAGGAAGGATGCCAGGCTGACACTCGTCGAGTGCACCAAGACCGTCCTGGCCGATGTGCTGGACTGTCTCGGAATGGGAGCACCGGAGGAGATGTGAGATGGAGATACGTCCCGTCAAGATCAAGGATATAGAGAAGGTCCGTGAGCTTGAGATCTCATGCATACGCGAGTACTTCGCTCAGACGCTGGAGAACAAATGGGACGATCTCCCCCAGGACTGGAAGGACAATCTGGGTGCATCGAGCCGCAACCACTTCAAGGCCTATCTCGACAGCGGACTCAGTCTGGTCGCCGAGGAGGATGGGGAGATAGTCGGCTTCATCTTCGCCCAGATGCTCCACCACATCTTCGATGAGGACAATGTCGTCTGGATCGAGAACATGGGTGTACATCCCTACTTCAGGCGCAATGCCATCGGCTACAAGCTGCTGAGGGAGTGCGCCAGGAAGGGAAGGGAGATGGGTGCCACCGTGGTCCACAGCATGATCCAGGAGGACAACGCCCCCTCGATACTCCTGCACAAGAAACTCGGGTTCTTCATGGACAGGCGCGAGGTCGCCCTCCTGGACCTGAGGGACGAGAAGCTCAGGCTCTGAAACATCGTTATCATCCGGGGTGGCGGTCGATGTGCCGTCATCCCATCACATGCTTTTCAGTTGATTATCAAAAAGGAAAGGTTATCGCCCGTGGAGACGGGTGAATTTGGAAAGGTATGCGGGGTGGTCCCCGCATGAAGGATCACTCCTTCTTCTTACCGGTGTATCTCTTCCTCTCGGTGGAGGGAGATTCGGTCTTCTGTGTCTTCTTCTCGCTTTTGGCGGCCATCTTGGCCTTCCTCTCCTCCTCGAGCTGCTCGAAGGTCATCTCGGGCTTCTCCTTGGGGGTGTCGCGCATCTTGAGGTAAACGACGGCCACGATCGCGATGACCGCGATGATGATGACCAGGTAGGTCGACCAGTTGGAGAGCACGTTGGAGTCCACGTGGACTGTCACCGTGGTGGATTCGGGGGTGAAGATGTAGTCGTAGGGGTTGTCGCTGGAGAAGGTGATCACCAGTTTGTGGTCACCCTCCGACTTGAAGTCGGGCATGCTGATCTTGATGCTCTCGGTGTCCCTGCTGATCTCCTTGTCCCCTTGGTAGACCGTCTTGCTTCCCTCTGTGACGGTGATGTGGGCTGTGAATGTCTCGCTGTAGCTGCTGCTGATGGGGATCGTGATGGATCCGCCGCTCAGGGTGTCGAACTTCCATTCGATACCGGTCGTGATTCTCACGTCACCGTCCGAGTCCTCCGCGGGGAGGGCAACGATAACGGCGGCGAGAGCGATGGCGATGACCATCGCGGTTTTGAGGTACTTCATCTTTCCTCGCCTCAGGTGATGATCTCCTCGATACGCTCCTGCTCGATGGCCTTGCGGATCTCCATGGAGAGTCTCCTTCCGGAGGACATCTCCTTTCTCCACAGGGTGTTTCCGTAGGGGTGTCCGACGGACATGTGGACGTTGGTTCCGCCACCGATACGGGGTGCGACATCGTAGATGTAGAAGTTGAGGTCCTTGTCGACACAGGTCTGCAGACAGAAGGGTCCGATGATTCCGGGGTCGTAGAACTTCTTGGTCGCCTCGACGTACTTCTCGGCGAGTGCGAAGGCCTTGTCCAGGAGGGACTCCCTCAGTGTCGCGGAGTTGTGACCGCAGACGGTGTACTCGGGGATGATTCCGTCGTTCTC
>JAEDJU010000095.1 GCA_016296195.1 Candidatus Methanomethylophilaceae archaeon
GGAGTGTCCCGAGAACGTCTACGTCTCAGACATATCAGTCATGGATGTGAAACTGGAGAGGGTGGAATCGGAGGAGTGAACCTCCCTCCACCCGACCTCCATTCGGTTGTACCGGAAAATCGGGAAGATGGTTTTCAGTTGGAGTTCTCCGCACGTAGCTCCCCGAGGGTGGACTCCCTCTCGGCGAAGGCGTTGTGCTTGTGGATGGACTCCTCGGACTCGCTCAGGACGTCGACGTAGACATCATCGGGCAGTTCGGTGTACCTCTCGACGAATCTCTTCAGGACACCCCTCACGACATCCTCCACGAACTTCGTGTTCCTGTGGGCGTTGATGATGACCTGTCCCTCGTCCGGCCTCTTGAGGAGCTCGAACGTGGGGGATGAGAAGGAATCCTGAACGAGATCGATCAGCTCATCCGCCTCGAGGCTGCAATCCTCGGGAAGCGTCACGTTGAGGGTACAGACGTTCCTCTGATTGTGGGTCATGACGGGCATGTCGCCGTTAAACTCGAGCATCTCGGTAACGGTCTGCTGTCCACAGGGGCATGCGGTCATCCCCAGGACCTTCACACCGATCCTCTTGACGAGGGGACCGTCACGCTGGATTCTTCCACCTGCCATCAGTGTGTATATCTCGAAGGTGTCCTTTCCGAGAGGGGTCTTGGAGTTGCGGAAGTACTCCGCGGTGATGCTGACCTCCGCAGTCTGTGCATACTCATGGTGGACGAGGAGCTTCCTGCACATATCGGCGGCCATGTCCTCGAGTCCTGTGATGGGCTCACGGACACTCGCATCTACGACCTCGTTGAGAACCTCCACGTTCCTGGACATGTGCGACCCCTTCTGACTGGCAGGAAGGTCGACGAAGATATCGATAGAGCAGTTCAGTGCGTTGTTCAGGGTGCTGTTGATGCCGTCCCTCTTGACGAGAACGGGCTTACGTACGCCCCTCACACCCACGCGGGTGAGTTTGTACCCGGCCTCCCCTTTGCCATACTGGAGATCGCATTTCAATGTCATAATGAGGAGCGGAATGGCAAAACAATCTTAAATGGTATACCCCTACAACGGAACCCGTTGGTTGATATCACATGTTCTGTGGCGTTGACGAAGCGGGTCGTGGGTCCGTCATGGGGCCATTGGTGGTCGGAACGGTCTTCGTGGAGGAGGATTCGATCCTCAGGGACATAGGGGTGAAGGACTCCAAGAAACTCACACCGAAAAAACGCGAGGCCATGTACGATGAGATCACAGGTTCCGTTCCGTTCTGGACCGTCGTGATCGCTTCCGCAGCGGACGTGGACTCCCGCAGGAAGGAGATGTCCCTTAACGA
Source organism: Candidatus Methanomethylophilaceae archaeon (assembly GCA_016296195.1). Classification (GTDB taxonomy): domain Archaea; phylum Thermoplasmatota; class Thermoplasmata; order Methanomassiliicoccales; family Methanomethylophilaceae; genus Methanoprimaticola. Next base: position 1,336 of record JAEDJU010000095.1, read on the forward strand.
TGTCGAACTCAACATGTTCGCCGAAGCGGTCTCCTCGAGACCCTGCGACACAGTTTATGCGGATTGTCCGGATGTCAACGAGGTTGCGTTCTCCGAAAGGCTGTCCAGAATCGTCGGCCCGGATGCAGCAGTTGTCGCAAAGCATAAAGCGGACGATACCTACCCCGTCGTGTCAGCGGCATCCATCGTCGCCAAGGTTACCAGGGACAGGATGCTCGAAGAGATCCAAGGGGAGTTCGACGTGAACATAGGAAGCGGATACCCCAGCGATCACTACACAATGGACTTCATCGCCCAATGGATAAAGGAGAACGGAAAGGCCCCCGAACATGTGAGATGCTCCTGGGAACCCGTACGCAAGATGCTCTCCGCAAGGGCGAACACAAGGATCAGCGATTGGTGAAATCAATGAGCATGCAGGCAGAGATTCAGAAGGTCATCGACAGGTTCCACGCCAAGATGGAATCCGACGAGAACATCAGGAAGGAAATAGAACCCCTCGTGAAATCATTCAACCTCGACCTCGGGGAGGAGAAGTACTCCCTCAAACTCAAGGATGCGAAGATCTATCACTTCGAGCCGGAACTCGTCCCCGATGCGGATGTGACGGTCACCACCACTCCCGAGAACCTTCAGGGACTCATCGATGGAACACTCAGGCCCATGAGGGCATACGTCCTCAAGAAGATTCAGATCAAGGGAAAGATCGATGACCTGATGTTCCTCAAGAAGCTCTTCTGAGCATGCTTCCGGGATGTCCTCCGAACTGGGAAGATATTCCGGAAGAGACCTCATCACAGGCCTTAAACCTCTTTTACCTTTTAGATAGTTTTTTATATGAGACCTCCCTAGCGGTCTTTATAGCGAGGTGGGGTAGCCAGGATATCCCGTCGGGCTCATAACCCGGAGATCGGTCGTTCAAATCGACCCCTCGCTACCATCTTTATTTTATCATCATCTCATCACATCATTCTGGATTCTCAGGTTCCGTTCTCAGATTCTATCACATTCGGATCAGATGGGCTGTGCCTCGATCCATCGATGACGATTCGGACCATCATTGAGAGGGAACGCCATCAGGACCATTGTTTTTGACAAAAGGGAAAACACAGAAGGTAAGGGGTTTGTTAAGAGGTTTGATCCTGACCTTACTCTGCCTCGGATGAGACGGCACTGGCGCCTGTCTCTCCTGTCCTCACACGGATGGCGTTCTCCACGTCGTAGACGAAGATCTTACCATCTCCGACTGCTCCGGTGTAGATGGCCTTTCTAGCTGCCTCCACGATCTGTGATGCGGGGATGCTGGTGACGATCTCCACCTTCAGCTTGGGCAGGAGAGTGCTGTCGATCTCGATACCACGGTACATGGAGTTCTGTCCCTTCTGGGCTCCGTAGCCCTCCACGTATGAGATGGTCATACCGGTGATTCCGAGGGAATCCATGGCGGCCTTGAGGTCACCGAGCTTCTCGCGTCTGGTGACGACCACGATCTTCTTCAGGGTACCAGAGACGGGCTCGGAGTAGTCCATGACGGGGATTCCGACAGTCTCGTCAGCCATTGCCATGGGAGCCTTGGTGGAATCGATGAGGGAGACCTTGTGCAGGTCGGGCATGAGTCCGGAGTATGCGTTGATGAGTCCGTGCTCGGTGATGTCCAGTCCTGCGATCTCCTCCTCAGGTGTGACACGGAGTCCAATCGTGTGCTTGATGATCCAGAAAGTCGCTCCCATGAGGACGACGGACCATGCGGCTATGGAGACGACTCCTACAGCCTGGATACCGAGCTGGGTGAGGGCATCCATTCCGCCACCGTAGAGCAGACCGGCAGCTCCGGCCTTGTCGGGGTTCATGAAGAAGGCGACAAGGAGTGTACCGACCATTCCTGCGGCTCCGTGGACTGCGAATGCTCCGACGGGATCATCGATCTTCAGCTTCTTCTCGACGAAGTCGGCGGCGACGACCACAACGATTCCGGCGATTAATCCGATGATGATCGCACCGTAGTAATCTACGACAGCGGCACCGGCGCAGATTGCGACCAGTCCTGCGAGGACACCATTCAGTGTGTATGAGACGTCAGGGTGCTTGTACCTGACGATGCTGGTGATCATCGCACCGAGTGCTCCGGCGGATGCGGCGATACATGTGATGAGGAGGACCTCTGCGGTGGAGTTCGCGGTTGCTGCACCATCGAATCCAGATACTGCAAGGGTGGATCCTCCGTTGAATCCGAACCATCCGAACCAGAGGATGAACACTCCCAGTGCGGCGAGGGTCAGGTTGTGTCCGGGAAGGGCACGTGCGTTTCCGTCCTTGTCGTACTTTCCGATACGGGGACCGAGGAAGAACGCTCCGACGAGTGCCGAGATTCCTCCGAGCATGTGCACGGCTGTGGATCCGGCGAAGTCGATGTATCCGAGCTGGCAGAGCCATCCGTCGGCGGACCAGACCCAGTGGGTGACCACAGGGTAGACGAATGCACAGATGACGACGGCATACACCATGTAGGATGTGAACTTCGTACGCTCTGCCATCGCTCCGGAGACGATTGTTGCCGTCGCTCCTGCGAAGACCAGCTGGAAGAGGACGGATACGAGCTCACCCTCGAATCCTGAGAGGAAGAGAGTGGGCGATCCGATGACACCTGCGATGTCAGTTCCATATGCGAGACTGTATCCGATTGCAACATAGACGATTGTCGCGAACACGAAATCGAGGGTGTTCTTCATGACGATGTTACCTGCGTTCTTCGCCCTGGTGAATCCTGACTCCACCATGGCGAATCCGGCCTGCATGAAGAAGACCAGTGCGGCGGAGACGATCAGCCAAAGGGCGTCGACTGAGCCCGCCAGTTCTGCTATTCCGTAGTCCATCATTGTAAACCACTTAATTTCGTTTACTGAATAATTGTATATAAAATTTGCATTTTATTAGATATTTGTCTAATAAAATAAAAATCAATTAGATGATAACTCGAATAAAATGTATTTTTATCATCCATCTGTGATGATTTGATATAACGATATTCGATAACTATCTGATTCGGAGAACGATTTCCGCGCGACGGATGGATTCTGAAAAAAAATATCGATTAGACAAATGTCTAATTGAATAGATTTTTATTATACATACAACTACACGAGGACATGAGCTTCGCATTCGACAAGCCTATGATTATAAGGATCATGGAGCCCATCACCGCCATAGTGGGGGTCTACTTCGTCTACGTGTTCATCATCAACTACGAGACGGAGCTGATGGCCTCCCTGGGATTCCTTCTCCTAGGTGCACTGGCGATAGCGGACGGGTTCATCCTCCACCTGAGGAAGAGGTGCGCCTGGTCGCTGAACCTCGTCGCCCTCATGGCCATCGCCGTCGTGGGACTGTACATGTTCGTGTCCTCGGGATCATCCCTGGGCGCCATGATCTTCGCGATGATGGCGATCCTCGCACTGTCCTAGTGCATGGGCATAACAAGGTCCTATTTCCGCGAGACAGCCTGAATCCTCGGAAAAACCACTTACCCCCTTTTCACGGATATCACCGTCTCAGACCGCAACATGATGTGATTGAAAGATCTCTGTTGCACAGGAGATGATCGCCCGGACACCCGAGGATACATCCGACGTATGTCACCGACCGTTCCTTCGATCGTGTCATGGAACCGGACAGAATGATGATATGGGATTGGGTGCGGGACCCCTGCCTCAGGAGCTTTACGGGGTCCCGCGAGGAGAAAAACAGGACGGAGGGAAGGTGGAAGAAACCCTCCGTCTCCCCTCCGATGGTAGAGGGGTGAAGAGGTTTGGCAGACGAATCTCAGTGCTTGATGTCGAGTCCGATGCCCCTCAGTGTGGCAACGGCCTTGTCGTAGACCTCAAGGTACTCCTTGGTGGGCCTGACGGTTGTGACATCGTAGCACTCCTGGAATGTCTTTCCGGCGGGTGCGTCGGTGTAGTGTGCCTCATACAACGGGATCAGCTGGTTCAGGACCTCGTTGACATCGGCGATCTTCATGCCGGCAGTGGCGATTGCGGCCTCTCCCATGACCCTTGCCTCCATTCCGGTGGTCTTGTCCTCGACAACTCCCTTTGCGGCTGCGGATCCGGAGAGGAGCTCCCTTCCGGATGCGGTGTCGGTGATGGCCTGTGCTGCGGTCTCCAGGAGACACATCTC
>JAEDJU010000002.1 GCA_016296195.1 Candidatus Methanomethylophilaceae archaeon
CTATGAGGAGGTCCACATCCCACTGCGGACGGCGTTGTCTGCTAAGGGGGAGATCCTTGGCGATATCCCTCATGATGTTGATGTCCACGTTCCCGAGGTGGGTGTGTTGGTTGCGCTGAGAATTTGCCTCCTCCGCCTTGGCATAATCCTTGTCATAGAGGTGGAGGTAATGGTTGCCATCGAAGACCATGAGCCTTCCACCGTCACGGAGGACCCTCATCCATTCACGGTAGGCCCTTTCGGGATCCTCAAGATTCCAGATGAGGTTCCTGGAGATCACGAGATCGAAGGATCCATCCTCGAAATCCAGGTTCTGGGCATCCATCCTTATGAACTCCGCCTCCACCCCGGCAGCCTTGCAATTGGCCTCGGCCTCATCCAGCATGGCCTGTGCGTAATCGACCGCTGTGACCCTGTGACCCTCGCGACCCAATATGATCGGGAAGAATCCTGGACCCGTACCTATGTCGAGGACCTTGAGGGAACCGTCACAGTCCAGATGACTGTTGATGATGTCCAACCAATGCCGGGAACGACCGGACTCGATAGTGTCCATGATGGAAGCGGAATAACCCTCCGCCCTCATCGTCCAATAATCCTCTATGTCCTCGAGATGGCTCTTCATCGGATAGGTGTAGTAACATCTTTTTGAAAAAGGTATGCAGTCACTTCCCGAACGGCATGACACACATCTTTTGACGGAACATCCATGAGAACCTATCCAACCCATGATGTGGTCACAACAAAATCGATATCAGGGAATCCGATGAAGGACTGCGGAGATGGCTGTCCATGGACCCCCGGAAAGACCTCGAGACGATGTTGGGTGACCCCAAGAAGGCCATCCGCTCGATGGCTGTCCCGTTGATATTCTCATACCTGATCGTCCAGATCAACATATTCGCGGACACCTCATGGTGCTCCGGTCTTGGTGCGGATGCCAGTTCCGCTGTCAGTTCCATATCACCCGTCTATTGGATAGTGTCCGGACTTGGAACGGGCATAGGGGTGGGTGCATCCACCGCCATAGCACGCTGCCTCGGAAGAGGAGAACGTTCCAAAGCGGAGAGTCTGGCAACACAGACCGTCGTCCTCTCCCTCATCATATCCGCGGTCTTCACTCCGATACTGTTCATGCTGATCGATCCGGTGGTCATCGGGATCGGTGCAGAGGACGTCATCGGACTGTGCGAGGCGTACATCTACCCCATCGTCCTGCTGATGGTGTTCGTCATTATGGAAGGGACCGTCTCCGGTATACTCAGGTCTGAGGGTGCCGCGAAGAGCTCCATGGTGATGCTCTGCCTGTCTGCGACCGTGAACATGGTCCTCGATCCCCTGCTTATCTACGGTGCGGGACTGGGCCTCGCCGGGGCAGGATTGGCGACAGGACTTGCAACCGTCTTCTCCAGCGCCCTTGGGTTGTACTGGTGCCTTTCCGGGAAGAGCTATGTCAGGTTGTCGTTCAGAGGATTCAGGTTCAAACGTAGGGAGATATGGGATATCCTGTATGTCGGGATCCCCCGTGCGACCGAATCGATACTGGTCAGCATGATGTCCCTGGTCCAGAGGGTGTTCGTGATCGCATGCGGAGGTATGGCGGGGGCCATGTTCTACAACATCCCCTGGAGATTCGTCTCCCTGGCATGTGTCATATCCATGGCGGTGGGTGCGGCGATGATCCCCGTGTGCTCGGCGGCACTGGGAAGGAAGGATATGGACAAGGCCATGGTCGCATACAGGTACTCCATCCTCATCAGTGTCTCATCCATGAGCATCATCGCCGCGATGCTATTCATCTTCTCGGACCTGTGCGTGATACCGTTCACATATTCCCCTACGATGGAGGAACTCAGACCGGAGTTCGCCCATGTCCTGAGGATTTATGCCCCGATGGTGGTGTGCATGGCCTTCGTGGACATGGGGTCGTCGATGCTGCAGGCATTGCGCAGGGCCCAGATCTCCATGGTGTCCTCATTCATCAGGAACCTGATGATCGTGGCGATACTCTGGTACGCCAGCACCGTATCGATGGATGCGATATACTACGGTCTGCTGATATCGGAGGTGTTCGGAGGGGCATTGATGATGTACCTCGCACATGTGGAGATGGGCAGGCATAGGAGATCCAACTCAGTCTCATCGCCGGAATGACGGGTTTATCTATTGACAACGAGATTACATCCTCATGATAGACCTCTCTACCAATGAAGGAAAGGGAGGATTGATGCTGGGCATCACCCGTATCATCCTGGGATTCATGTTCATATGGGCGTTCTTCGACAAACTCCTCGGATTGGGTATGTTGACAACGCCGGAGGCTGCGGTGATCAACGGCGGATCGCCGACAGCATACTACCTATCACAACTGGTGAGCGGACCGTTCGAGGGCATGTGGAATGCCCTGGCAGGGAACGCGTTCATCGACTTCCTGCTGATGTTCGGCCTTCTGGCGGTCGGAGCATGCCTCATGTTGGGGATAGCCTCGAAACTCAGCACCATCGGCATCGTCATCATGATGGCCCTGATGTTCACACTGTGCATCCCTCCCTCCGACAACCCCCTCGTGGACTACCACATCGTGTACATAGTCGCATCACTGGCGATCTATTTCCTCAACGGATTCTCATATATCGGCCTGGAGGACAGGTGGAGGGAGCTGGGAATCGTTAAGAAGCTCCCCATCCTTGAGTGATCCGATGAAATACGATCCGGAGATCCGCATAGAGGAGGACCCGGAGGTCTACCCTCCCCACGACGACAGCATACTGTTGATAGAGTCACTGGAGGTGCATCCCGGAGAGAGGATCCTGGAGATCGGATGCGGGTCGGGAGTGGTCTCCATACACTGCGCGAAGAACGGATGCGATGTGTGTTGCGGAGACATCAATCCGATAGCGGTGGAACTAACACGGAGGAACGCAGGTTCGAACGGGGTGTCCATCGATGTCAGGGAGACGGATGTCTACAGCAACATCGAGGGGAGGTTCGATACCATCGTGTTCAACCTCCCGTATCTTCCGGTGGATGAGGAGGGGTTGCTCGCCAAAGCATGGTCCGGAGGTGCCGATGGGCTCGGACCGCTTCCTGAACTCCTGAGAGGTTCACCCGACCACCTTCTCCCTGGAGGACGTGTGGTCGTCGTCGTGTCATCACTAATGGACACTGCCGAACTATGGGAACTCCTCGATTCGTACGAAGTTGAGAAGATCGGGGAGTTGAAACTGTTCTTCGAGAAACTGTCGGTCCTGTCGATACATCCTTCGTAAACTATACACGCATCCCATGATGTGACCGCATCATGTGGATGCTCTTCGCCTTTCTATCAGCGGTTTTCGCAGCGTTGACATCTATATTCGCAAAGATCGGGATCAAGGATGTCGATTCCAACCTGGCCACGGCATTGAGGACCGTTGTGGTACTTGTAATGGCGTGGCTGATAGTCCTCATCACCGGCTCCTTAGACGGGATACGGGTGATATCGGGACACACAATGCTGTTCCTGATCCTATCGGGACTCGCGACAGGTGCCTCGTGGCTGTGCTATTTCAAGGCAATATCCCTAGGCGATGTGAACAAGGTCGCACCGATCGACAAGAGCAGCACCATACTGACGATGATACTTGCATTCATCCTCCTCGGCGAGGGGTTCTCCCCTGTCGCGGGGATTGGCATGGCACTGATGTTTATCGGAACGATGCTGATGATCGAGAGGAAGGATGTCGAGAGGAAGGAGGGGAAACCGTCATGGATCGTGTACGCCGTGTTGTCGGCGGTGTTCGCGGCATTGACATCGATCCTCGGGAAGATCGGCATCGAGGGAGTGGACTCGAATCTGGGAACCGCCATCCGCACCTGCGTTGTCTTGGCAATGGCATGGATGATCGTGTTCATGCAGGGGACATGGAAACAGGCCGGGAATGTTGGCAGAAGGAACGGAGGATTCCTCATCCTGTCAGGACTTGCCACCGGAGCCTCATGGTTGTGCTTCTACAGAGCTCTGCAGGAAGGTCCCGCATCATTGGTCGTTCCGATAGACAAACTGAGCATCCTGTTCACAGTCCTCTTCGCGGTGATCGTCCTAAAGGAAAGGATGTCCGGAAAGTCCTGGTCCGGTCTCGCATTGTTTGTCGTCGGAACATTCATGCTCCTGCTATAACAGAATTGGGTGTTACGAATCTTTAAAAAGTATGCACGAATTCCCAGGAGCATGGACCCCATAAGGATGCACTGGGATGTTCGTTCCACAGAGTACAACGATTTCGTGGTCAAAGGATACAATGACCTGAGGGAACGCAGGGCATGGCAGGACCACTTCTCATCGATACTCGGAACTGATCCCCTGAACATCCTCGATGTCGGTTGCGGACCGGGCATAGTCTCGATGCAACTGGCAGACCTGGGGCACAGGATGACATCGGTCGACCTCTCCGACAGGATGGTGGAATTCGCGAAGGCGAACTCCTCGGCGAACGGACTGAACATCGACATAAGACAGGGGAATGCGTTGGCACTGCAGTTCCCCGATTCATCCTTCGATGCGGTCGTGAGCGACTACATGCTATGGACCGTTCCGGATCCTGAGAAGGCGATATCCGAATGGTTCAGGGTCCTGAAACCCGGATGCAGACTGGCATACACTGATGGGGATTGGTTCCACGACCCGTTGTCGACACCGTTCAGGAACAGGGTCTCCGCATACTTCGCTAAGAGGGACAGGAAAGGTCTGGAGGAGGTCCATGAGGAGTCCGATACCGAAATGGAACTGTGGTCATCGGATGCGGTCCGCCCAAGAGATGACATCCGCATGCTGGAGAAGGCGGGATTCTGTGAGATACGGGTGATCGAGAACGTCCAGAGGAAGGTCCTTCACGGATCGAGATACTATGCATACGGGTTCACGAACAACCATTTCACGATCACCGCTGTGAAACCCTCAGAATGATCACAACAGAACCGGGATGTGCGGTGAACCTGAGGAAAGGATTGTAATTCCACCCCGGAGGAACACTCCGGGGATGTTTTGATAGAAGGGATGGGCACATGGCCCATGGTTTCAACCGAGGATCTTCTTGATCGCTTCGGTCAGGAGCTGGTTGGCCTGCTTTCCATCGATCTTTCCCCTCAGGGCACCCATGACGGGTCCCATGAGTCCTCCGATGGCCCCCATGCCCTTCTCCCTGACGAAGTCGGCACGCTCGTTGACGATCTTCTCGATGATGGCGGCTGCCTCTCCGGCATCCACTGCCTCGACACCGAGCTTCTTGATCGCATCCTCCGCGGCTGTTCCGGTGGCCATCTCCCTCAGGATCGATGGGAGTGCCTCCTTGGCGAAGCGTCCGTCCTTCAACATGACGAAGAGACCGAGGATGTCGTCATCGGTGAACACGTGTGTGTCGATGCCGTCATGCTCCATCTCCGAGTAGGCGTTGAGGAACATGGTGGCGGCGATGGGTGCCATTGCCCTGTCCTGTGCGATCCTCTCGAAGAGCTCATCGTTGCTCTGCCTGACGATCTGCCTTGCCTGCTGCTGGTTGATGCCGTACTGGTCCACGAGCCTCTTCTCGATCTGCTCGGGGAACTCGGGCATGTTGTCCCTGACCTGCTGAAGCCTCTCATCGGTGATGGTGGTGGGAGGAACGTCGGTCTCGGGGTACATCCTGGCGGCTCCGGGCAGGGGCCTGGAGTACTTGGTGGTACCATCGGGAAGGGGATCCCTGGTCTCCTCGGGCACACCCTCGAGGGCCTCGTTGGCCCTGATGACGGCTGCCTCGAGTGCATCCGTGGCCTTCTTCTCCCTTGCGGCGCAGATGACGAAGGCATCGTTCTCACCGGTCATTCCGAGGAAGGACCTGAGGTCATCCACATAGGACTGCTCGATACCGTAGTTGGGAAGTTCGTCGGAGTGGAAGATTCCCTTCACGCCCTTGGTCCTGGCCCTCTGGGCCATCTCGGATCCGAGCCTGAGGGTCTTGTTGTCACCGTTCATGACGCCGGCGAATCCGGGGAGACGGACGGCGATGACCTTTCCCTTGTCATCGAGGGCACCCTTGATGACCTTCGACTCACAGGTCTTGAAGATCTCGGTGACATCGATGGGTTCGAAGGGGACCGCGACGGTTCCCCTGTCGTTCAGGATGGTCTTCACCCTGATCAGCATCTTCTGCCTGTTGACCTCGTTCCTGACGTAGTCGGGGATCATCTTCAGATCACCGACTCCCTTCAGTTCGATCCTGGCACCGCCGGGGATGGAGATGTTCAGGTCCTGACGGATGGTTCCGATTCCCCTCTTGACCCTCCTGGTGGCCCTGAGGAGTGTTCCGAGCCTGTATGCGACCTCCATGACCTCCTCGGGTGTCCTCATATCGGGTCCTGTGGCGACCTCGATAAGCGGGATACCAAGACGGTCGAGCCTGTAGAGGATCTCATCGCCCTTCGTCTCGACCTTACGGGCGGCATCCTCCTCCAGACACACGGAAAGGATGGAGATGTCCCTGTCACCGACCTTGACCTTCCCATCGGTGGCGATGAGTGCGGTCCTCTGGAATCCGGATGTGTTGGATCCATCCACGACGATCTTCCTCATGAAGTGGATCTCGTCGATGACGTTAGCCTCGAGCATCTCGGAGAAGGTGAGCGCGATCTGCATGGCATCTGCGTTGACGTCGTGAGGGGGCTCCTCATCCAGTTCAACGAGACACGATGTGCCCTCGCAGCACTGGTACCTGTATCCCATGTGCCTCTGGAACTGGGCCAGGGCCGCACGGTCGACCTCACCCATCTCGGATGTGGTGGGCCTGAGCCTCCTGTAGACGGCTCCCTGTCCGTCCTCGCAGAGGTGGCTGTCGCATGAGCAGAAAAGCTTCTTGGTGTCGAGCTGCTGGTGGATCTCGATACCGCACATCATCTCGTATTCTTCAGACATCGATGGTCCTCCTGTCGCTCATCTCACCTGCAAGGGGCGTCTGCATGAGCTCCTTCGCCTCCTCGGGTGTGGATGTGTTGGCAAGTGCCCACATCAGCTTGACGTAGGCCGTCTCGGGGAGCATGTCGAGGACGGTGATGGCACCTGCGCTGAGCATGTCCCTTCCGGTGTTGTAGACGTTGAGGTTGGTCCTTCCGTTGAGGCACTGGGATGTCATGACGACCACGGTGCCGTTGTCACAGGCCTTCCTGATCAGGGGGATCATGTTCTCGTTCACATGTCCGAGACCGGAACCGGAGATGACCACTCCCTTGGACTTCATGAAGATGTCCTCGAACAGGACGGGATCCATACCGGGATAGTACTGGAGGAGGACACAGGCCCTCTCCATACCGGTCTTGGCGACGACCTTTGCATCGGAGACCCTGGGGCCGTCGATGTTCAGAACCATCTTGCCGTCCTTGTCGAGGTGTGCGGCGGGTGCGGCGTTGATGCTGTGGAATGCATCCCTGCGGGATGTGTGCATCTTCCTCACACGGGAACCGATGTGAACCGCGAATGAATCGTCACCGGAGGTATCGTGCATGACCACATAGACACCTGCCCTGTCGGCCTTGGTGCAGAACCTGGCGCATGCCATCAGATTGCTGGAGGCGTCGGATGAGGGACGGTCGGAGGACCTCTGGGCACCTACGAGCACCACAGGTTTGGAGACATCCCCGAGCATGAAAGACAGTGCTGCGGCGGTGTATCCCATGGTGTCGGTTCCGTGGGGTATGATGATTCCGTCGGCACCGTTGTTGAGCTCCTCGGCGACAGCCTCTGCGAGCTTCTGCCAGTGCTCCACGTTCATGTTCTCGGAGAATATGGAGAAGAGGACACGGGCATCGATGTTGGCGATATCCCTGATCTCGGGGACAGCGTTCACCATGTCGGAGGTGGACAGGGCGGGGTGGACGGCACCGGTCCTGTAATCCACATACGATGCGATGGTTCCTCCGGTTCCGATGAGGACCAGTTTGGGGAGGCCTTTCTTGAACTCCACCTCACCCTCCTTCTTCGTCCTCTCGACCGGAGCCTCCAGGACCTCGACCTTGGTCTCGGGTCCGATCCTGATACCGACGTTGTACCCGCTCTTCATCTTCAGGATGAGGATGTCGGGAGCGCTGAACTCGTGATGGGGCATCAGAGTGCCCACGTATGTCCTGTCGCCGTTGACGACGGACAGCTTGGAACCTTCGGTGGCACCGAGGTCCCCAAGCAGTTTCGATAGTGAATCCGAGTAGCTCATGCTTTTCAGATAGGTGTAGCCCAAGGTTGTTTATCATCATTACTAACACGCGCGCGCGAGAACGTCATGTATGCCTCCCCGGACGACATCATCGTACCGTCCCTGGTCTCCACCGTCATCCTCACAATGGTCGCGGTCGTTCCCAGATTTTTTATTCGATAATCTGGATAAAAACCGCATGTCACTCATCCATGTAACAATCCATGTCTCGGACATCGAGAGGAGCATATCGTTCTACAGGGACAACCTGGACCTCCAGATCGGGAGATGCTTCGAATCCCGTGGAAAACCGATAGCCATGCTCGGAGACCCCGACGGGACACTTCTGGAGATCGTGGGTGATGGGGACGGAGAAGTGGACTGCCCCGATGTGTCCATAGGATTCTCGGTGAACAACGCCGCACGTCTGGCGAGGAGATTGGACCCCCAATGCATCGGACCGATATCACCGAATCCCAATCTTGTGTTCTTCATCATCCGCGACCCGGATGGTCACAGGGTGCAGCTGTTGGAGTATCTGGACCGCTGAACGATGCTTCAGGGTATGCTCCAGTAACACCAACATCATTATTAGTATGCGCAGGCATGCCGAACCCATGCACATAGTCCAGCCCGGTATGGAGATAGATGTTCTGAAGGAGAACAACAAGGTCGCCCATGAGAACTACCGCCTCATGAAGAGCCACGGCATCAAATCCATCGACTTCATGGGTTCCATCGGTGCGGGAAAGACCGCACTCATCATCAAACTGGCCGAGAAGCTCAGGGCCAAGGGTGTCCGCGTATGCGCCATCGCCGGAGATGTCACCGGAGCAGACGACTACACAAGATTCGAGAAATCCGGATTGGAGGCCGTCAACTGCAACACCGGTCACGAGTGCCACCTGGATGCCAACCTGATCAGGAAGACACTGTCCACCATGGACCTGGACAAGTACGATGTCATCCTCATCGAGAACGTCGGGAACCTGGTGTGCCCCGCGGACTTCCCCCTCGGTACGGATTACAGGGTCGTCGTCGTTTCCACCACCGAGGGAGACGACATGGTGAGGAAGCACCACGATATTTTTATCCACTCCGATGTTGCCATACTGAACAAGGTCGACATCGCCGACGCTGTGGATGTCGATCCAGATGTCATCGCCCGTGACTACAACAAGCTCACCGGTGGCATCAAGAACATCTACAAATGCAGCGTCAAGAAGGAGCAGGGTCTCGACGAGATCCTCGCTGCCTTGAAGCTCTAAGGTGCATCAATATGAAGGTACTCACTGTCGGTGGAGGAGGAAGGGAGCATGCGGCCGTGGAGGCCCTGTACCGTTCCGGTGCGGAGATCTATGCCGTGATGAAGAACGCCAACCCCGGTATCCTGAAGAGGTCCGTGAAACATCTCCTCTGCAACGAGAAGGACGTGGAGAAGGTCTGCGCCTTCGCCAAGGAGAACGGTGTGGAACTGGCGTACATCGGTCCCGAGGCCCCTCTGGAAGTGGGTATCGTGGATGCCCTCGAGAAAGAGGGTGTGAAATGCGCCGCACCCACGAAGGCCGCCGCCAGGATCGAGACCTCCAAGACATTCATGAGGGAACTCGTTGAGAAACACAACATCAAGGGGAACCTCGGATTCGCACACTTCGACAACGCGAAGGATGCGGAGGCATACCTGAAGACCATCGACCACGAGATAGTGGTGAAACCCGTGGGACTCACCGGCGGAAAGGGTGTGAAGGTCCAGGGAGAGCACCTGCACTCCTTCGAGGAGACCATGGAGTACATCAACGAGATCTTCGACCAGAACATCGGCGGGGCCGGCGTCATCCTCGAGGAGAGGGCGATCGGAGAGGAGTTCACTCAAATGGTGTTCGTCGACGGCAAGCACATAGTCCCCATGCCCCTGGTCCAGGACCACAAGAGGGCATACGAGGGCGATGTCGGACCCAACACAGGAGGTATGGGTTCCTATACCGACGGAAACCACCTTCTCCCGTTCATCACACAGTCCGAGAGGGAGGAGGCCATCGCCATCCTCCAGTCCATCGTGGATGCCATGGCCGAGGAGGGATGCCCCTACCACGGAACGATGTACGGACAGTTCATGCTGACCGTGAAGGGACCCAAGATCATCGAGATCAACGCAAGGTTCGGAGACCCCGAGGCCATGAACGTCCTGCCCATCCTCAAGACCGGATTCACAGACATCTGCTGGAAGATGGCAACTGGAACACTTGATGACAAAGTGGAGTTCTCCAACGATGCGACCGTGTGCAAATACGTCGTCCCCAGGGGATACGGAGTCAAATCCGAATCCGGACATGAGATCTCCGTTGACGAGGAGGCCATCGCCAAATGCGGTGCGACAGTGTTCTATGCGAATGTCGACATGGTCGACGGGAAACTCGTCACCGGAACATCCAGGTCGATCGGTGTCGTGGGTATCGCACCCACACTCGAGGAGGCGGAACAGAACTGCGAGAAGGCACTCGAATACGTCAAGTGCGATGCCATCGCAGTCCGTCATGACATCGGAACCCGTCAGCTGGTCCAGCGCAGGGTCGACCACATGAAAGAACTCCGTGCATGAAGCGCCTGGCAGTCAAGATAGCATACCTGGGGGACGGGTTCACCGGCTCCCAGGTACAACCCTCTTCCAGGACCGTCGAGGGCGAGGTCCTCGAGAACCTGAAACTAATAACCAAACTGGATGCGGAGACACTGGACCTGAGATTCTCCAGCCGCACAGACAAGGGTGTCAACGCCCTGGGAAACGCCATATCCTTCCACACCGAACTGGAAGGACACATAGTTCTGAAGGCATTGAACTCCGTATCCGACGGGGTGTTCTACAGGTCCTTCTGTAAGATCGACGAAGACATGAACATCAGACACGCATCCCGTCGCAGATACAGGTACATCTTCCCATACGATGGAAGAGACATGGACCTTGCGAGGGAATGTGCGGAGATGTTCATCGGGGAACATGATTTCCTAAGATTCTGCCGTCCGGATGGGAAACCAACGACCCTGACCATCGAATCCATAGATGTTGAAAGAGTCGATGACACGGTCATCCTGGAGTTCGAGGCCAGATACTTCCTGTGGAACATGATCCGCAGGATATCGGCGGCCATCGACAAGGTCTCCAGGGGAAAGGCCGAACTAGATCAGGTGCGCAGGGCGTTGGATGGGGAGGACATCACCTTCGGTGTGGCCAGACCTGATGCGCTCACCCTGGTCGACGTGATGTATGATTGGCTCTCATTCGAACCATGCACCGCACCGGTTATCGGATCCAGAAGGGACGATCACATCTTCGGATGCGACCTCCGCAGGGATTTCTACAGGTCACTCTGAAATACGCACCACCCGATTAGGGTCGTATGAAGAACCTGACCGAATCCGTCTCGGCCGCCATCTCCGAACTTTCGGATCTGGAATCGAAGAGGGAATCTGCCATAGCCTGCTCAAGACGCATCATACGTCAGACCAAGACGGTCATCCATGGGATACACACAGGATCCGATGTGAAGGTCGAGATGGACAGATTGATGGAACAGATGTCCGAGATGCTTGTACTGTGCACAGAGCCTACAGTACTCTGCAGCGGTCCGGTGCAGGATGCCATGGGAGAGTTCGCCGAGGCTGTGATCCTCCATGCGGTGATGTCGGAAGAGGAGATTCCGGGCCATATGGATCTGAAGATACCTGCGACCGCGTGGATACTGGGATTAGCGGACTGCGAGGGGGAACTCAGGAGGGTCATCATGACGCGCCTCATGGACGGTGACCTCGATGGAGCGAGGTCGGTATTCTCCAGGATGGAATCCATTCATGAACAGGTGATGCTACTGGATGTCCCCGATGCCATAGCACCGGTCAGAAGGAAACAGGACATCGCACGGGGGGTCATGGACAAGACACGTTCCGACATGACGACTGCATCCATAATGCACAGATGATCGGAATCCGTCCCCATCAGGGGACGATGAGAACATTTCTTCGAAGGATGGTTTTCTCCCCTCCCGAAGGAGGGGATTGTTTCGGAGGGGTCATCCCCTCCTTGAATGGTTTCAGCGCCTGGACTTGGGCTTTCCGTAGTTCTTGACAGGCTTGCGGTAGACCCATACCATGATGACGATCAGCAGGACGACGACCACGATCACGAGGGCGGTCAGAGCGGTGTAGCTCTTGTCGCCCACATAGAAGGTGTGCTCCTCCCCGAGACCCTGGATCATGGCGTTCTCTCCCTCGGCCGCGACAACCTTGAAGGTGTGTGATCCATCGGAGAGATCGTCGATCAGCTTGTAGCTGACGGTTGCGGTTCCATTGGTGTTAAGGGTGAAGGTCGTGTAGCTGTCCTCGACCTTCTCGCCGTCGACGTAGAAGAACACTCCGACTCCACTGGGGTCGAGGGTGCTTCCGACGTCTCCCTTGAGGGTGACGGAGAGTGTGACGGGGTTTACGACCTTGATGATCATCTTCTCGGTGGTCTCATCCTCGTACTCAACCTCGTCATCCGCACCAGTGACCTTACAGGTGTACTTCACCTCGAGGGTGTAGGTTCCTGCGGTCTTGGGTGCGGTGATCTCCAGCTCGGCGGCCTCCTCGTTCTGGAGGTCTCCGGAGGAGGGGGACACGGCATTGGACTGTGTCTCTCCCTTGGAGTCGACGAGTTTCGCATCGTACTCGATCGAGATATCGGACTCGGTCATCTCGGCGAGCTTGGGGTTGCTGTACATGATCGTGTAGTCCCCGGTTCCCTCAACGGCGATGACACCGTCACCCTCTATAGGGGTGAAGGCATCATCGGAGGCGTCCACCATGGGGACCAGGCAGACGGCGGCCATCATGATGACGGCCAGGACTCCGAATGTTGCTTTCAGTTTTTGCGTGAGAACACCCCCCTCTTGCTTCCGAGCCAGAAGATGGCGATCAGGAGAAGGACCATCACAGCGATCATGAACCAGATTCCCGCGGGGATGGAGGACAGCTCATTGTAGATGTTGTCTCCGGATGCGGACATCGAATCGGTACTGAGGCTGATTGTCTCGGGGTCGAGGCTTATGGACTGTACTTCGTCACCGACGGTGACTGTTCCGGTGATGGAGGAGACCTTGGAGTTGTCTCCCATTCCGTCGAGAGGCATGACTTTGACGTAGACCACGGAGGTCTGGTATCCGTATGCCTTGATTGTGGAACCGGTCTCACCGATGAAGCATCCATCCTCATCCATGATGGTCACATACCATCCGGATGCAGCGGTTGCGTTGACGGTGACATCCTTCGTGAATCCATCCTTGTTCTCAATGGTGATGGCGTACATGTACTCGAATGCGGAGACCTTGTCCTTCTTTCCGCCGTTGTTGGCGAAGAGGATCTCCTGTCCGAGTGCAGTACCCTCGTCCTCATTGACGGAGGCGGCATCCGAAAGTTTGATCGTCTCGGTCCAGGAACCGTTGATGTCTGCGATGGTCACGGTCATTCCCTTGGATCCAAGGGCAACGAGGGAATCGTCGTAGAATCCGAGGAAGGTGTATGTGGATGTCTCGCCTGCCACGAGGGTGACAGCTGCATCGTTTCCGAGGAACCAGTCATCTCCAGCTGTGATGATGAAGGTCATCGCCTTGTCGGTGTTGTTGGTGAGCTTCAGATCGAAGAGCATGGATCCCTCTCCGATGTCGATGTTGACGAGCTCGGCCTCGTAGTCGGGCTCATCCTCATCCTCTGCCTCCTCCTCGGAGGTGAGAACGGACACGTTGCGGACATCTCCGTCCTTCATTCCGGTGACGTTTCTGTCACCGACGAATGTGACGTCCTTTCCATCGATTGTGGATGTGACCTCCACGTGGAAGTCCGCGGATGTGACGGATGAGGGCAGGACGATGCTGTAGGATCCGCCGGAGACCTCGAAGTCGACCTTCACATCTCCGTAGGAGACGGTGATGGTTCCATCAGCGGAGGTTCCGATGTATCCTGTGACGGTCATCCTCTCGGAGGATGCGGTCATGTCCAGAGTGGTGGGAAGCTCGGTGTTGGCATCGAGGTATCCGTATGCGACGTATTTCTTGTCGCCATCGGTCCTCTCGGACTTGAGGAAGTACTCGTAGCCCTCCTCGAAGTAGTATGTTGTTCCGGACACGTGGTATGCTCCGTCCTCGGTCTCGATCTTGAGGATGTCTCCGGCTGCCTTGGTGATGACAACGGCGTAAACCTTCTCGACATCGAGTCCGACGAGACCCTCGATTCCGGGGTAGACGTATGCGGTTCCCTTGAAGTAGTATCCATCGGAACCGTCGATGACGACATCGTACTGTCCGACGGGGATCTGCTTGGACTCTCCGGAGGTGAACTCGTAGACCTTCTCATCATCGTCGTAGAGGGTGATGGTCATGTCGTAGGCACCGGAGGTGACCTTCTGATCCTTCAGGTAGTTCTTGTCGTCGTCCTTCTCCTTTACCTCGACGGTGATGTAGTTGGAGTTGTTGGAGGTTCCTGCGGAGATCTCCTTCTTGAGATCATCACACTTGAACGCGGCATTGTCCAGGGCACCGTTGTTGAGGGTGACGACACTGTCCACATCATCGGGGATGTAGAATGCGGTGCTTCCGTCTGTTCCGGTCATTCCGTTGAGGACGTACTTGACATCCTTGTATGTGAATGAGATGGTGGACATGACGAAGGGGATCTTGACATTAGAGGATGCGCTGGTCTGGGGATCGTACCTGAAGGTCAGGGTGATCTTCCTTCCGTCGACGAGATCGAGGTTTCCGATGTCGGAGGATCCGTTGACGTTGGCGGTTCCGAGGTAGACCTTGTCGCTTCCGTTGTCGGCGTAAACTGTGTATGCTCCGTTGGGGACGTATGCCTTGAACTTACCCTCTGAATCAGCGGAGAAGGAGAAGACCTCATCGTCCTCGGAGACGAATCTGACGGTTCCGGACACTCCGTTCTCACCGTTCTTCAGGGTTCCGGTGACGGTGGCCGCATTGCCATTGTAGAGTGTGGTCGCATCGCCTACGGAATAATCGACGCAGTACACCTTTCCGTCCACGAGTCCGTAGATGGTGTAGAGCATCAGATCGGTGGCGATGCTGACGGGCAGATCGACCTTGACATCTCCGTTGGCTCCGATGTAGGAGACGGTGGAGAAGCTTCCGGAAGTTGCGGTGTAGACTCCGGCGGGGACGTCCAGGAGTGTGACTGTCTGGGCAGGGTATGCGGTCACTGTGGTGGACCTGTTTCCGCTGCTGGCGTTGCTGGAGGTCGTGCTGGTGGTGACCATTCCCTCTCCCATGGAGATGGTGTAGGTTCCGGGCAGGACGGTGACAACGGCCTTTCCATCCTCGACGGCCTTCTGGAACTGTGCTCCGGTGGAGGTGTTGGTCGCGATGACGATTCCCTCCTCGACGGACTGTCCGTTGACGTCGTTGACGGTCACGGTGATGGTGTAGGACTTGGGGGAGACGGTGAATCCGACGGACTGACCGTACTGGGGTGTGACGGTTCCGGTCGCGACGGACGCCCCGGTGGATTCGTACAGGGTGTAGGTGTATGTGTCAGGCAGGACACCGCTGATGGTGATGACACCGTCGACGACATCGATCTTCTCGTTGTCGACGGTTCCGGTCGCCTTTCCATCGAGTTTGAGCTGGAAGTCAGCGTTCTCGATGACGTTTCCGTCGAGCTCGATGGTTCCATGGATGTCGGAAAGCCCGATCGTGATGGTGGGGTCGAGGTTCTCGGTGGTTCCGATGACGTTTCCGCCGACGGAGACGGTGAACCTGAGCTTCTCAGACATGGGGGTTGCGACAAATGCGACTCCATTGATGCTCCTGGTCTCGGAGTAGAGGACGTACTTTCCGACCCTCTCGTCGTAGACGTAGGCGGAGATGGTAGCACCGTCGACGTTGTTTCCTGCGGAATCCTTGACGTTCACGGACTCATAGGCGTATCCGGGTCCGGTGTACTCGAGCAGGACGATCGAGGACAGGTAGTTGATGACTCCTCCCTCGGCCTTCTGCTTGGCGATGGCATCGTATCCGTTCATGTAGACCCATCCGTCGGATGTGGCGGTGGCCTGGTTGTCGGGGTTGTACTTGACGTTCCAGAACGCGACATCGTATCCTGCGAGTCCGTATCCGGGGATCGCCATGGCGGATCCTTCCTCACCGTTGCTGGAGGACAGTGCGACCAGGTAGCTGTAGCTGCTGGTGTATCCCGCATCGGATGCGGAGGGTCCGATCAGCATCTTCCAGAGGAAGGTGTCGTAGATGGCGTCGGTGTACTGGGTGTATCCGTAGTAGGTGTTGATGGAGTAGAACTCGGAGGCCGCACCGTACTTGTCCACGGAGTAGCCTGCGAAGTAGGAGACGGTGGAGAAGCTGCTGCTGTCACCGTACTGGATGGGGAGCATGGATCCGTCGGCGAGGACGTAGGAGATCTTGTCTCCGGTCCTGTCGGAAACGGACTCATAGAGGGTGCTGATGGCGGCCACGGTCATGTTCTCCTCCATGTACTGGATGGATGCGAGGTAGACAGCGTTCTCATCGGTGATGTCGGACCTGATGTTTCCATAGACGGAGGGGTTGGCCTCGATCTCGGCAACGGCCTTCGCGGGATCCTCGATGTAGGACCTGACGGTCTCAGGCATGAGGGATGTGCAATCCACCTGTCCGTCGAGCACGAGGCGCATGATCATGGCTGCGAGGGAACCTGCGGTTCCATCGGACAGGTAGACCTGGGCTGCTGCACTGGATCCGCCTCCGACGAGGTCGGTGACGGTGGTGAACTTGCCCTGAGACACAGCATCGTAGGTGTAATCGATCCAGTTGACGAGGGCTCCGGACTTCTCCGCCTCGGAGTACTCGTTCCAGAGGTCCCCGATGGGGTAGGAGTCACCGGTCTTGATGACGAAGTTGGTGTTTCCGTTGAATGCATGGTCCGCATCGTTGGCGGGCATTCCGGCATCGACTGCGAAGGTGAAGTTGGGAACGACCACGAGGAGTGCGACCACGAGGACGGACACGAAGGGGAAGGGCTTGATCATCTTCCTGAGGAATCCGGGGAATCCTGCTGCCTTCATGTTCTTGTACCAGGTCTTGAGGTCGGCCTTCTCGAGGACCTTGACGATGGCTGCTCCGGATCCTACGGCGAAGACGGCACCGATGACGGCGGCGTTGGCGTAGGTGGTCCAGGCGCTCAGGAAGAGCACGAACAGCCAGACTGTGGCGAAGAGCCTGGTGCAGGAGCGGTCCTTCTTGAGGAAGGTGTAGAACTCGTAGATGGCCAGGCAGATGGGGAGCCACATTGTGAGCCACCCGTAGTAGGCGGCGACGTTGGACATGGACACGTGGCTGGAGGCCAGGGATGCCATGATGGAGCTGCTGTAGACGCTGTTGCCGCTGACGAAGGCGGTGAACAGGTCGGGCACTGCGAAGTACATGACCGCCAGGAAGACGATGAACACGACGACGAGTGCGGGGATGGTCACGACCCAGGGCTTGGACTGGACTGCCTTGAACAGGAATCCGAAGACGATGGCGACGACCGTGATGAGGAGGGGTCCGGAGAAGACCGCATCCCAGAGACCGGCGGGCACGTAGTAGAGTGCCGCGACGACGACACCGACCAGCATCGCGACGGAATATGCGATGAGGGCGGTTGTGACGTCCCTTCCCTTGAAGCGGTCCACGAGAAGCTGGATGACCATCGCGACGATCAGGAGGACCAGCAGGATGCGGAATCCGTTCCAGGTGAGGGCGGCCAGGGCGAGGAACACTCCGGCCAGTACTGCGTTGACGTAAACAGATTTGCGGGACTCGCCCTCGGCATCCATTGCCTTGACCATCTTGACGAGGAACAGGGACATGAACGCGACGAGGAAGGCCGCGAGGGCATACTCGGTTCCACTGGAGAACACGGAGGTGGAGATGGGCAGAGCGAGGAACGCAAAGACGAGCGCTGCGACGACTCCTGCCTTCTTTCCGTAGAGCTCCTTTGCAACGAGGAACACGGGGATGCAGGTGAGGGCACCGATGATGGGGTTGAGCACACCGATACCGGCTGAGGCTGCCGCGGTGGTTGCCATGCCCGCTGCAGAGAGGATCATGGCGACGATTGCGGCCAGGAAGTCCATCAGGGGCGGGTAGACCATGAGTCCGCCGGCAGGGTAGTTAACGGCAGCATCCGTGAGGGAGTAGTTGCCGTTGAGGATACTTTCGATCACATGCAGGTGATACTGAGCACTCGATCCGCCCGACAGCGCGAAGTCGCCGTCTGCGGAAATACCGAACGCGAACACCGTTCTTAGCAGGAACGCTACTATGACGATGACGCCCAGAGAGAGTGCACACCAGTGGTTCTTCAACCACCCTTTGTCGCTGTTGTCGCGACTGCCCCCTGTATCGTTGGGGGCGGCTGACTCTTTTCCGAATTTACGCATTCTATAAGTCTCCGTCCATAGAATGTGCGCCCATACTCGGACACGTATAAAAAGATTCATGGCTCTCGCTTACTAATAATATAAGAGAGAAGGGGGGACGGATCCCCGGGTATTCCGGGCGGTCTCAGAGTACCGTGCGGATGTCCTCTGCGAAGGACAGAGCGGATGCACGCGGGTCCTCGGAACCATAGATGGCACGACCCACGATCGCGTATGTCGCACCTGCGGCGATGGCATCGGATGCCTTCCCACCCTGTGCCCCGACCCCGGGGGACAGGATCTTCCTGTCACCGACGACCTCACGGATCGCCCTTATCCTGTCGGGACGGGTGGCAGGTGCGATGAATCCGCTGACCCCGCACTCGACTCCCAGGCGGGCCATCTCCTCGGCATGCTGGGCGGTGAACATCTTGGCCCCGGGATGGCTCATCTCGGTGACCGCGTATATCTCCGCACCACCTGATGCCTCGACGGCGGCCCTCAGGGAGTCGTCTCCGGTGAAGGCGTGAACGATGACGGCGGAGGCCCCCCTGGACACGGCGTTCTCGACGATCAGCCTGACGGTGTTGGGGATGTCCGCGACCTTGAAGTCGCATATGACCTCGCTCATCTCCGACAGCTTCGTGATCATCTGCGGTCCCTCGGAAAGGACCAGCGGCCAGTTTATCTTGATGGCGTCCACGATGTCCCCCACGGACCTTGCGATGGCCAGGGCCTTCTCCCCGTCCGTCTCGTCCAATGCGAGCACGAGCCTGCTGTCGGATCTCATGACGCTCCAATCCACCCTCACCTTATTAACCCCTCGCACAATCGGACGGGCATGCTCAAGAAGATGGAATGCGGCTCACTGTGCACCGGCCCCGTGGCCGAAGGATGCGAGCACTGCATCAACGGATCCAAGATGGTCCTGCTCGTTACAGGCAAATGCGGATGGGGCTGCTTCTACTGCCCCGTTTCCCTGGAGAAGAAGGGATTGGACGTCATCTACGCCAACGAGGGCAGGGTGACCACCGATGATGAAATCATCGCCGAGGCCGAGTCCATGGACGCCACCGGCACCGGGATTACCGGAGGGGACCCCCTTGTCGTCCTGGACCGCACCGTCCACATGATCGAGCTGCTGAAGGGCAGGTTCGGACCTGAACACCACATCCACCTGTACACGGCGACCATCGACCCCGAGAAGGTCGCCAGACTGGAGGCCGCCGGACTCGACGAGATCCGCTTCCATCCACCCGTCTCCATGTGGACGAGGATGCAGGAGACAAGACTGGCGGACATCGTATCGTCCACGAAGATGGATGTGGGCATAGAGGTCCCCGCGATACCCGGCAAGGAGACTGAGCTGAACGCCCTGATCTCCTACGTGGCATCCCTGGGCGTGAAGTTCGTCAACCTCAACGAGCTGGAGTTCTCCGAGAGCAACTGGGGCATGATGGAGGAGCAGGGATACCAGGTGAGGGATGACGTGTCCTCGGCCATCCTCGGGTCCGAGGAGACCGCAAGGAAGGTCATGAAGGCCAACAGGAAGGTCAACATCCACTTCTGCTCGTCATCCTTCAAGGACGGGGTCCAGCTGCGCAGGAGACTGATCCGCAGGGCGGAGCACATCTGCACCGACTACCAGGCCATCACCGACGACGGGACCCTGGTCAGGGGATACGTCTACACCAAGGATGTCAATGCGACCATGGGCAAACTCAGGGAACTCGGGGTGGAGGACGGCATGATGGTGGCCCTGGACGGCAAGGTCGAGGTCGCACCCTGGATACTTGAGGATATATCAACATCGTTGGACGAGAGGTGCTACATCTCCGAACAGTACCCGACGGCCGACGGATTGGAGGTCGAGAGGACCCCGCTGAACTGACCCGGAGGAACTCCCTCCGGTCACCTCTTTTCAACATAGCCAGACATCAGAAAAACGATGGATTGGAAAGGGTTTGTGTAAAGCGTTTAGGGTCAGTCCCCAACCGTACGATGGTTGACCGTGGGGGTCCGATCAGTCGACGCTGATGCTCTGGATCTCGTGGTGTCTGTTCACGATGTCCCTGGCAATGCGCAGGTTCTTTCCGGCTTTCCCGATCGCGCGGCCCTTGAGCTTGGGGTCCACTGTGACGGTTGCGTGAGTGATGTTTCCGCGCTGCTCGATAACGACCTTCTGAGGATTGTAGATGTGGAAGACGTTCTTCACGAACTGCTCGGGATCCTCGGAATACTCGACAACCTGGATGTTCTTTCCAGTCTTGTCCTTGAGCTTGATCACGTGCTCCCCTTTCTTTCCGACAGCGATGTTTCCCTGTCCCTTCTCGACAACGAACACGAGTTTGTCCTCAGTGTCCATACAATCGATGGCGTTCGCCTTGGTGATCTGCTCGAACAGAGAGATGTACCTGAGCGTATCCTCGGTAAGTACGATATCTGCGGACATGTTCCTCACAGCGTTAAGATGTTGGAGCTACCTTTGTCGATGATCACAAGGGCAGAAACGGAGAAGGGTTTTCCACAGAGTGCACCGAGCTCCATGTTGTTGCCGTCGTACACGTGTACCTTCACTCCGATATCTCCCTTAAGCTCTGCGCTGGGGCAGTTCCTGGCGAGGATGACCATCTGGGCCTTTCCGTCCTTGACTGCCTTGGTTGTCTGATCTACTCCGAACTCCACTTTTCCGGTGGAGATTGCAGATTTCAATGCTCTGCCGATGTCGATTCTCTCATCGCTCATTCTTTATCCCCCTTCTTGGGTGTGTAAATAAGGTTTACTGCACCGGTACCTAGTGTGACCGGCTGTCCGACGATGATGTTCTCGGTGACTCCCTCAAGGTGGTCGACCTCTCCTACCATCGCGGCGTGCAACAGATGCGCGGCTGTGATCTCGAAAGCTGCCCTGGCAAGGACCGAGGACTTCTTTCCGGACACTCCGTGCCTTCCGATGGCCTTGACGTAACCATCGTTGGTCATGAGGTCGGCGACAAGCATGATGTGCCTGATGTCGACATCGAGACCTGCCTCTCCGAGGGTTCCCATAGCCTCATGGATGATGGAGTTCCTGGCGGCCTCGATTCCGAGGACATCCGCCACCTCCAGGATACTGTTCGTCATGACGTTGTCAGCATCCACACCCTCGACCTTGAGGACCTCTTTGAGGTTGCTTCCTTCGGTGATGATCTTCCAAGATCCCTCCGTCTTCGAAAGGACCGCTCTCGAGATGCCGTCGATTCCCTTGATCTTGGCACCCTTGATGGCGTCATACATCACCTGCAGCTTCTTGTATGAGGGCTCATCGGATGTGACCACGATGTCGAATCCCGACATTGTGACCATACCACGGACGGCCTTCACCTTGTTCAGCCTCTCGACGATGTCCTCGGACTTGATGCCCCTGGACTCCATCTTGCGGACATCGGGGTTGATGATCAACCTCATGTTGGTGATGTCCGTCTCCACGGAGGCTATGTCGAGCAGGAGTGTCATCTCGATGTTCGAGGCAACGTGACGTGCCACATTCTCATCCTCGGCTGCGATGCCGATGAGGGGGATGTCCATGGAAGGTGTGCTGGGCACACGCCTGGCATCCACGATCTCGATTAGACGGGGCAGTCCCTGCGTGACGTTGATGTTCGCGACTCCCGCGTAGTGGAATGTACGCATGTTCATCTGTGTACCGGGCTCTCCGATGGAGTGCGCGGCCATGACCCCTGCGGACTCGTTCTGGTCCATCTTGTGGGCTGTGTACATCCTGTTGGCTACGGTGAGCAGCTGTCTGCATACGTCGTCATCCAGCTCCGCGTTCTTGATGCGGGCAGCGATGTCGACGTAGATCTTCATGGGGAGCTCGATGCCGAGCTCCTGCGAGAGGGCCTTGAGCCTGAGCTCTCCCTCGGAGTACTGGTAGAAGTTGGTGATCTCCTCCATAGGCTGGACGGGGACCTCCTCCTCCACAGCCTTCTTCGCCTTGGAAGAGGATGTGGAGGGCCTCTTACCGATCTTCACGATGATGGACCTGGCCTCCTCATCGGAGAGTCCCAGCTCCACGAGGGCGGATTCGCCTGCGGCGCTGATGGCGCTGAGGGTGTTGAACTTGGCAACGAGCATGTTGGCGACCTCCTCGCGGACGTCCCTGTTGATCAATGCCTTCACTGTATCTTTCTTTGCCATTATCACTCACCTCCTCCGTCGAAGTCCATGTCGAGGTCGTCGTAGTCCTCGGACTCCTCCTCCTCGATGTACTCCATCTCATCCTTCTCCAGGGATCCGTAGTCTCCTCCGACATCCTTCGTGTCGATGTGGAGCAGCTCGTCGGCCTTGTCTCCGAGGACCTCGGCGAACAGGTCATCGAGATCGATGGCCTTACCCCTGACGGTCCTGGCGGGGTCGACACCGTCCTCTCCGTACTTGAACTGGACGACGGTTCCGATGGTGTTCCTGACGGTTCCGTCGGCTGTCAGCTTCAGGTCCTCCAGAGCGGAGACGAGACGCCTCTGCATGTATCCGGACCTGGATGTCCTGACCGCGGTATCGACCAGTCCCTCCCTTCCTCCCATTGCGTGGAAGAAGAACTCGGTGGGCGAGAGTCCGGACTTGTACGAGTTGGAGCAGAATCCCCTGGCGTAAGCTCCAAGGTCTCCCTTCTCGAAGTGGGGGAGGGTCCTGTTCCAGTATCCTCTGGACAGCCTCTCTCCACGAACTGCCTGCTGACCGACACAACCTGCCATCTGGGACAGGTTGAGCATGGATCCACGGGCTCCGGCCTTGGCCATGATGACCGCAGGGTTGGTCATTCCCAGGTGCCTTCCTGCGATACGTCCTGCACCGTCACGGGCCTCTCCGAGAGCTCCCATGACCTGCACCTCGAGGGTCTCCCTGAGGGAACGTCCGGGCATCTGGGCGAGTGTTCCGTCCTGGTAGGATGCAACCAGGTCCGTCACCTTGTCGATGCAGTCCTGGGTGTTGTTGGCGATCTGGAGTGCGGCCTCGGTGGGGATATCCTCATCACCGATTCCGGTACTGAATCCGTGGTTCATCAGTGCACCGAGGGCGAGCCTGGTGACCTGGTTGATGAACTGTGCGGCACGGGCGGATCCGTAGTCACGTGCGATACGGTCGAGGATCTTACCCTTGCTGTTTCCGATTCCGCGGACATCGATGGTTCCGCAGAGGAGCTGTCCGTCGCGGATCTTGACGTAGGCGTCGAACTCGCAATCCTCCTTCTTACATTTGTCACAGTTCTGACAGATGTTGGACTTGAAGGTCGTGCGGAAGTCCTTGGGCAGGACCACGGAGAACAGCTGCTTTCCGGTCCAGTAGGGCTCCCCGGTCTTCTCGTCGATGAAGGGCTGAGGCATCTCGATGGCAAAGGAGTCGGACTCATCGTAGATGGGCGTTCCGTCGTCGTTGGTGCCGATGACCTTCTTCTGGGGCAGCTTGAACAGGATGTTGGCGGTCTCGAACCTGTCGAACCTGGGGTTGTTGTGGGTGAGGAAGTAGGCTCCGGTGATGTGGTCGTGGATGGCTCCGATGATGGGTCCTCCGTACCTGGGGGACAGGATGTTCTCCTGGACCTGCATGAGGATGCGTGCCTCGGCACGGGCCTCGTCGGACTGCAGGACGTGCAGGTTCATCTCATCTCCATCGAAATCCGCGTTGTAGGGAGGACAGACACAGAGGTTGAACCTGAAGGTGCGTCCGGGCATGATGCGCACACGGTGGGCCATCATGGACATCCTGTGCAGCGAAGGCTGCCTGTTGAACAGGACGACGTCCCCATCCACGAGCTGCCTCTCGACGGTGTAGTCGATGGCGAGATCCGCTGCGACGTTCTCTGCGTTCTTGTCGGTGACCCTGATCTTCCTTCCGTCGGAACGGATGACGTAGTTGACACCGGGCACGTAGGGGCTGTCCTGCGGGGGCTTGGGTCCGCGGGCGACCATCTCCCTGATCTTCTCGATGTTGTGCTCGTTCACGTGCACGGGAACGGTGAGCTCCCTTGCGGCGAAGATGGGCACTCCGACCTCGTTGATCGAGAGGAGCGGATCGGGCGAGATGACGGTACGTGCGGAGAAGTTAACACGCTTTCCGGACAGGTTGGATCTGAAACGTCCCTCCTTTCCCTTCAGCCTCTGTGTGAGGGTCTTCAGGGGACGTCCGGACCTGTGCCTCGCGGGCGGGATTCCGGATGTCTGGTTGTCGAAGTAGGTGGTGACGTGGTACTGCAGAAGCTCCCACAGGTCCTCGACGATCAGCTGGGGTGCACCGGCGTCACGGTTCTCCCTGAGCCTCTGGTTGATCCTGAGGACATCGACCAGCTTGTGGGTGAGGTCATCCTCGGATCTGTCTCCGGAGTCGAGGGTGATGGAGGGCCTGACGGTCACGGGGGGCACGGCGAGTGCGGTGAGGACCATCCACTCGGGCCTGCATGTGCTGGGGTCGATACCGAGGGTGACGAGGTCGTCGTCGGGGATCCTCTCGAGCCTCTCACGGACCTCCTTGGCGGTGAGCTTGTGGTTGTCCTCGACCTCCCTGAAGGTGGTGGGCTTGTCCAGCTTGATCTTGATCTGCTCGGCACCGCAGTAGGGGCACATTCCCTTTCCGGATGCATCCTTGGCGGTCTCCTTGGAGAAGATCTTGACGTCGATGGTTCCTCCTCCGAGCTCCTCCATCCTCTCCATGCTCTCCCTGCGGGCCTGGATCTGGTCCGCGGACAGCATGAGCCTGCCGCACTGGCAGCAGGTGGACTCCAGGAGCATCTTGATGTCCTTGATGAATCCGACATGGATGACCGGCATGGCCAGGTCGATGTGTCCGAAGTGTCCGGGACACTCGTCGACCTTGCATCCGCATGTCTTACAGCGGAGTCCGGGCTCGATGACTCCCATGTGGGGGTCCATGAGTCCCATGTCGATGGGGTATCCCTCGTCGTCGTATGTGTCTGCGGTGATGATCTTCGTCGCAGACATCTTCCTGATCTCCTCGGGGGAGACACAGGAGAATTTGATCGATCCGATCCTTTTTGTGATTCCGCGTACTGTCATCTCAAATCCTCCAGCTGGAGCCTCATGGCGACACCAAGCGACAGGAGCTCATCCATGAGCAGCTTGAACGCATAGGATGTCTGGACGAGGTAGATGTTAGTGTTGTTCTTGCACACGGGGCAGTAGAGCGATCCGTGCCTGTCCATGATGGCGATGTGTCCGCACTTGGGGTTTCCGCAGATGTACTGCTGGGTTCCGTCGGACTCGTCGAGCAGACGGTCCTTGATGACCATGGCCGCTCCGTGACCGATCAGACAGTCACGCTCCATCTCTCCGAACCTGAGTCCTCCCTGCCTGGAACGTCCCTCGGTGGGCTGCCTGGTGAGGATCTGGACGGGTCCCCTGGACCTGACGTGCATCTTTCCGCTGACCATGTGGTGCAGCTTCTCGTAGAAGATGACTCCGGTGTAGACATCGGCCTGGATCATGCGTCCGGTCCTTCCGTCGTACATGACCTCCTTTCCGGTGTTCCTGAATCCGTTCCTGACGAGACCGTCCCTGATGGACTCCTCGTTCTCTCCGGAGAACGCGGTTCCGTCGATGATACGTCCCTCCATGGATCCGACCTTTCCTGCGATCATCTCGAGGACGTGTCCGATGGTCATACGGGACGGGATTCCGTGGGGGTTGACGACCAGGTCGGGGGTCACTCCGTCTGCGGTGAAGGGCATGTCGCACTGGTCGACGAGCCTTCCGACGACTCCCTTCTGTCCGAACCTGG
>JAEDJU010000096.1 GCA_016296195.1 Candidatus Methanomethylophilaceae archaeon
GCTTGTAGACGACACTCTCGGCACCGGAACGGGTGTTGGTGAAGACGAGGGTGGTATCATGCTGGTCGATCAACTCCTTCAGTGTGTCGTACATCATCGAGTTGACGATGTCCGATGAAAGGGTGGTCATGTCATCGGTGGGACATATGACCTTCAGGTCCAGCTGTTTCTTGGATCCGGATTCTATCAGCGCAACATCACGCGGGGTCCCATCGGGGTTGCAACCGACCAGGTAACCGGCTATCGCGTCTATGGGCGCCAGGGTGGCGGAGAGACCTATGCGTACGAAGTCGTTCTCACAATGGTTCCTGAGACGCTCCAAAGTCAATGACAGGAAGGCACCCCTCTTGGAATCGCAGATGTCGTGGATCTCGTCGAGGATGATCCATTCGACCCTCTTGAACGCCTCCCTGAACTTGGGAGCGGCCAGTATGAGGGCGAGACTCTCAGGGGTGGTGATGAGGATGTGCGGGGGGTGACGGACCATCTTCTGTCTCTCATTCTGAGGAGTGTCCCCGGAACGGACAGCGACCCTGATGTCCGGGATGTCCATACCATTCTGTGCGGCCACCTCGCGCATCTCGGCGAGCGGTGTGTTGAGATTGCGGTTGACATCGTTGGCGAGAGCTTTGAGAGGTGAGACGTATATGCAGTACACGCGCTCCTCGAGGGTCCCCTCCCGGGAATAGCGTGTGAGCTCGTTGATGATGCTGGTGAAGGCTGTGAGGGTCTTTCCCGATCCCGTCGGGGAGGAGACCAGGACGTTGCGCCTCTGATGGATCACGGGGATGGCCTTGGCCTGCGGGATGGTGAGGTCATCGAACCTCTCGTTGAACCATGTGGAGATCAGGGGCTCCATCATACCCATCACCTCGTCCTTAGTGTACGTCTTGTCTACCTTCTCGATCATCGGGACCACAATCATTGAGTCCATGAAGGGCACCGATATAAGAGTTTGCGAAGTGGGGTCGGACGGAGAGCCTCGGAAGGGGGTCAACACGAGAGATGAAATGAACCGCGACTCCGAAACAACGGCTGGACAGATTTTATACCGTGAATGAGTTGCAATGGACATGAGATACGGACCGCTGGCGACCCTCATCGTTTTAGTCCTGCTTTCATGCCCGATTATCCTCTCCGATGTGTCGATGGTCGATGGGGATGAGCCGGTGGAACCCGTCGAACCGACCGCCATCACAATCTGTGGTTTCGTTGGGGATGTCTCCACCGAGGGTAACATACCCCTGAACGGGGTCGTGGTGCAGCTACTCGATTCCAACCGCAAGATCATCGATACATGCATCACAGGCGAGAAGAGTCTGGAGGATGGGGAGTTCAGGTTCACCTACAAGAACGGAGAGGGAAAGTACCTCTCGTTCTCCATCGAAGGATACACCGCACGTACCTGGCCGATCACCATGAACATGGTCGACGACAACCTCCTGTCATTCTCCATCGAGGGACTTACACCCGATGAGGAGGGATGCTACGAACTCACCAGTTCCATGACCGAGGGTTCGTTCGTGGCCATGAGGATGACCACGGCACACATCATGGGTTATGTGAAGGACAAGAACGGCAATCCCCTGAACGGAGCCCAGGTGACACTGAAATCATCCGATGACAGGATAACGACGGGAACGACGGACTCCAACGGATACTTCGAGATCTCCTGCTATTACGGAACATACACCATACAGGTATCATGCAACGGATTCGAGAAATCCGATTCCGTGACCGTGAGCACAACGGACCCGGCACCCACCATCGTGATGACGGAGAAGGTCCACACCATGTTGTGGGGATTGGACACCGCCCACACCATGGAACTCATCGGCATCCTGGTTGTGGCCCTCTCCTTCATCGTCATCTCGCTGATCTATCGCAGATCGCAGTCCGAGGACTCCGAGATCGTCTTCATCAACGACCTGGATGACGACGATGAGGAGAAGGAGGAAAAGAAGAAGGTCAGGCATCCCTGACAAGGGACTTCCTGACATCCTCGTACAGACTGTTGCCCTCGGCATCCATTGCGACGATGAGGGGTCCGAACTTCTGGGTGTCGAACCTCCACATGGCCTCCGCCATGCCCAGGTCCAACCACTCGCAGCCCCTGCAGTTGCAGAGTCCCTCGGCCAGGAGTATGGCGGCACCGCCTGTGGCCGCGAGATAGACGCATCCGCATCTCCTCATGGCCTCGGCAACATCCTTGGACATGCCTCCCTTACCGATTATCGCACGGATCCCGAACCTCTCGATCATCTCGGGTTCCAACTTGTTCATCCTGGCGGATGTGGTGGGACCGGCTGCGATGACACGCCATGAACCGTCGTCCATCTGCTTCATGATCGGTCCGCAATGGAAGAGTGCGGAACCACGGATGTCCTCGGGAACATCCTTCCCCTCGGAATCGTACTCGAGGGCGCGGATGTGCATCTCGTCACGTCCAGTGATGACGGGACCGGTGAGGAATATCGTCTCCCCGAGTTTGAGGGACCTGACATCCGCCTCGCTGAGAGGTGTGTTGAGGACCTTCAGAATTCCACCCCCTGTGCATACTTGACACCTGTGTCTGTGATCCTTGCGGATGCACGGCGTGTGGCCCAGCATCCGATGTTGACCGCGACGGGGAGACTGGCGGTGTGGCAGCAAGCCTTCTTGATCCTGACACCGAGGACGGTCGTGGAACCTCCGAGACCCATCGGACCGAGTCCGGAACTGTTCAATGCAACGAAAAGGTCCTCCTCCATCTTCCTGAGCACCGGGTCGGGATTCTCAGAATCCAAGGGGATCAGAAGTGCCTCCTTGGCCATCTCCACACAGACATCGGACGTTCCACCGATACCGACACCGACTATGCTGGGCGGACAGGGACGACCTCCCGCATCGAGGACCGCATCCATGATGAACTTCCTGACACCCTCGATACCGTCCGCGGGATTCAACATCCCCAAGCGGGTCATGTTCTCGGAACCGGCCCCCTTGGGCAGGACGGTGATCTCGGTGAAATCGTCATCCGTCGGGATGTAGTGGATTATGGGCATGCCCTGACCGAGATTGGAGCCCTGGTTCTCACGTGTGATGGGGTCCACGGTGTTGGGTCTGAGGGGGATCTCACGTGTAGCCCTCTCCACACCCTTCTCGATGAGCTTCGCGATACCGGAATCGAACCTGCCACGGACGTAGAACACAGGGATGCCTGTGTCCTGACACATGGGCCTTCCGATGTGCTCGGCCTTCTTCACGTTGTCCATGATGGCTCCGAGCTGCGTGTATGCGATCTCGTTGGTCTCCCATCCAGCAGCGGCCTCCAACGCCCACCCTATGTCTATGGGGAGCTTGGTATTCGCCAGACGGAGGAGGTTCACTACGATGTCATCCACGGGCTCGGGCAGTTTGATCATGCACCGGTCATGGCAACCCGTCTATAAACAGATTGGACTTCAGGGGACAACGTAGAGGACGTCATCTATCGTGACGACCTTCACGGAATCCGCCGCATCGTATCCTTCGGGGACCCTGAGGTCCACGGTGGAGTAGTTCTCCGGATGCAGGACCTGTATCTCATCACCCATGCGGTTGATGACGGTTGCCTCCTTCAGGTCGGATGCCTTCTCGAAAAGCTTCAGATCTGGCATGTCGGCCCTCCTGACGGCTCTCTCCCTGAAATTCATCAGGTCCAGGACACGTCCTCCGGATCCGGACACACGTGTGAGCTTGCAGTACCTCCCCTCGGAGACGACCACATCACCGACATGGTAGTCCGGAAGACGGACGAGGTAGGTGAGACGGTACATGTCCTGACCGTCGGTGGTCTGTCCGACCAGCTTGGGGGACTCCTTGGTCTCGGCACAGTAGTGGTCGGAGAGCTCCCTTGCGAGGGATTTACCGAGCGACATGGATGAAAGGTAGACGTCCACGCCCCCGGTGACGAGTTCCATCTTCGTGATGAAGAGAGACCTGTTGGTGGCGGCCTGTCTGGCGACGGAGTTCTCCACCATGGCCAGGGTCTCCTCCCTGAGCTCCGGACTCAGGTCCTTGCTGCCGGTCCTGATCTGGAGGATCGCCTCGTAGTAGCTGCCGAGCTGCCTGGAGCAGCGCCTGCAGACGTTGTTCTTTATACGCACGATGGTGGAGGCGTCATCCTCGGCCTCGTATCCCATGATGTTGCAGTAGGAATGGATGTTGACCACGTAGACATAGGGGTCCTGGCAGTCTACGTCCATGGATATGGATTCCACCTGCACATCCCTGATGGCGCAAAGGGCATCGGCGGCCGCATCCTGAACCGCGGTTGCCATGTCCCTCTTCACCCATCTGTCACCGAAGTTGAACTCCCCGCAGTTGGTGCAGACCTTCAGGTCCACATGGTGCGGAAGGGATGTGAGCTTACGGCCATCCAACCAGCAATCAATGCAGAGGCCGTCCAGGGACTCCTCGCAGTCGCATCCGCACTTGACGCAGAAGTTCACATGATCACGACCTGGGCATGTTTCACGCCGCCGATCACCATCACGTTCTCAGGTGAGACGTGCCCCTCGTCAATGGCTATGGAGACGACCTCCTCCCCGACGAGGTTCATGATGGTGACGGATTTCATACGCTCCACGAAGGCCTCCTTTCCGAGCACCTCGCCGTTGTAGAAATTCTCGCTGACGGTGAGAACCGCCTTTCCTCCCCTGAAGGTCTTCCCCAGGAGATCCTCGTCACAGGCGGCGAGGATCCTCTCGTCACCCTTGGTGTGTATCCTGACATACATGTGATCACGTCCTCTTGTAGATGCCCGACGGAGACCTGTAGATCTCCCCTCCGTCACTGAGTGTCTTCACGGCACGGGTGACATCGGTCTCGGAAAGACCCTGGGATGACCCGTGCTGTATAAGCTCCTCAATGGACAGACCCTCGTCACCGAACTGGAACAGGAGGTCACGGACCACATCGAGCCTGTTGCGGTCCTTGGAACTGATTCCGCTGGCGATCTTGTCGATATCGAAACCTCCATCCTCGTTACCGGCGATCCTCCTGAGGTAGAACTCGACCAGGTCGACGGCACGGTTGGCATCGACATCCGTGACCTTGTCGCTGAGCCTCATCCTGGCGGATGCCTCGGAGAGACGGACGAACGCCTCCAGCTGACGGGCTGTGATCGGAACGGAGTTCCCGCCGTTCCCCATCTGCCTTATCCTGAGGTAACTGGTCTCTATGATCTTCGCCGCCTCGTCGGTCATGACCGGGAACAGACGCTTGGAGTACGCGACGTACTTCCTGAGGATCTCCACATCGTACACCGGCTTGATGTTGCTGGTCCTCTCCATGATTCCCTTGATGTCGACCCCTTTGATCTCGGTACCCTCGGGGATCATCCTGGCCTGACCACGCTGGTGGGCGCTGAGGATGTGCTCCGAGATGGCGGTGTCCTTCTTCTTCTCGGGCTTGTCCGTGAGGACGAATATCATGTCGAAACG
>JAEDJU010000097.1 GCA_016296195.1 Candidatus Methanomethylophilaceae archaeon
GGGTTCGAATCCCGGCGCGGGCACCATCATTTTTCCGATGGTTTTTGTGACGGAAAGCTGTCGCTCCCGATCTTAGAATGTGTCCTGAGATGTTTTTCTCTGGGAGACGGGTGATTGGAGAAGTGTGGGCCCGAAGGCCCGATGTATGGTGTTTATGCCTTGTTCTTCAGGATGTCGACGATTCCGCCGATGGCGGTGATGATCGCTCCGACCATGCACAGCCAGAATCCGATGTCGACTCCGACGGACGCGCTCATTCCGAAGATCTCGACGCTGTCCCCGACTCCTCCGTAGAACATGAAGCCGATGACGATGGCGACGACCGCGAGGATCAGGGTGACGATACCGAGGATCCTGGTGACCTTCTCGTTCTTGTAGACGATGGGCAGGAGGGTGGTGATCAGGCTGATCACTCCGCACACGAGTGCGACGAGGGGTGCATACACGTAATCGAAGACTTCCTTGTAGTCAGCATCGTTGAGGAGAGTCCATCCCGTGACGGACTCGGATCCCTTGGTGATGATGACATTGTAGTCGAGTGTGACCCAGTTCAGGAAGACACCGACAATCAGGATGATGGTTCCGATGAAACCGATCAGCCCGAACAGGTTGACTTTGCTTGTTGTCTCTGACATGTTCATCACATGCAGTTCATACTGCGTACCTCCCGATGTAACATACATAAAAACCTTTGTCGGAACAATCAACCGGGGTATGCGAATAAACGGTGTTTGGAATCCATTCGTAAGGGGATCCCTCGCCCGGAAATGATGGATGGGGGAAGGGGTTTATGGCCGCGGGGTCTGTCTCATTCACCGTTTTCGGCTTCATTGTCCGAGGGCCAGACCTCTCTGACGATCTCCACATCTCCCGGCGGAAGTATCCTGGAGATCTCCTCCTCCGGTACCTGGAACCTCTTGGCCATCTCGCTGGATTTGCGACCGCCCTTTCCGCGTCCGGGACGTATGACGAAGTATCTGTCGCAATCCTTGAAACAATCGGCCGGACCGCACATGACCTTCCTGGATCCCTGGTAGTAGACCTCACCGACGACAAGCTCGATCGGCAGGTGGTACTCGTAGTTCCTCTTACCGCGGATGATGAACGCTCCCCTCGGAACGAACTCTCCGGGGTTGGGCGTCTTGCTGACCTGGTCCGGGTACACCCAGAACGCACTTCCCTCCGAGAGGGCGGCGATCCATGCCTTGGACTGTGCCAGGGCGAACTGGCATCCCTGCCTGAGCTCGTCGTTGTCGGCCTTCGTTCCATCCTTGATGACGACGGACGGTGCTCCGTGGACGTCGGCATGCGCGTAGAGGTCGCCGTCCTTCAGATGCTTCTTGACTATGTTGTCGTTGCTGTGGGCATCCTTTCCGGCGATGATGAGCTTCCCGCCGGAGGATATGAACCACTTGTATCTCTCGAACCAGAACTGCTTGGTGGGCTGTGCCTTTCCCGCGGCCATCGCCTTGGCCTTATCGATGCCCTTCTGTTTCTTCGCCAGTTCGGCACGGCTCTCCTCCAGGGCCTCCTTGGCACGTTTGGCCTTCTCGCCCACATCCTTCCCCTTCTGGTAGATATCGGATGCGTTGGCATCGATTCCCTTGGTGTAGTCCAATATCACCGTCTCCCCGGCGAAGACCCCTGTGACCATATTCTTCGAGGGATCGATGTCCTTGACGAAGGGGATCTTCATGGCCCCGGCCCTGAGTTTGTCCCATGTGAGTTTCGAGGACTGTTCCATCAGGACGTTGAGCAGGTCGTTGGCGTTCTGATAGTCGGTGTAGAGTGCCTCGGCCTTCCTGCGGAGCTCGTCGCATTGGACGTTGTACTCGTCGAGGGTCTCCTCCTGTTTGGAGATCCTCCTGTTGAGTTTCTCTATCTCCGGATCGACGTACGCTTCCTCCTCCTCATCGGAGATCTGCTCCATGTAGGCGTGGATGAGTTTGGACATGGTCTCGTAGCGTTTGGATTCCATGTCATCGTGGGACACCATCTCGATGGGAGCGAAGTCCTCTATCCTGCCATCCATGATGTATGCGGTGGGTTCGGGGACATCAAGGACCTTCTCCACGATACCCCTCATGGCGGTGTACATCTGAGACACGACATCATCGCCGACATCGGATGCCTTCGTGTTCTTGTCGATTTCTATGCGTCTGCAGATCTCCTCAGCGTACTGCCCACCGAGGTTCACCGATGTGGCGAGGGTCCTGACGCAGTCCGCATCGGATGAGCGGAACGATGCGATGAAATCCTCCTCCGTGGAGACCGTGGGGTCGAACCTGGACTTCGGAGGGATGTACTGCTCTCCGGGACGTGTGGCACGGTCTCTCCAGGTCTTCTGGATCAGACAGTTCTGGATGATGCCATCCTTCACCAGGAGGACGTTCCCTCCTCCGAACATCTCGAAGATCAGATGGTAGGTTCCATCGGCCTTGAAGAGCTCCATGTCCACGACCCTGTCGAATCCAACCTGTTCGACCTTTCCCACACGGGCGTTGTCGATGTACTTCCTCAGGAAGGATGCGAAAGATGTGGGCATGGTGGGGGTCTCGGGCTTGACATCTGGGGAGTACAGCCATTTCTTGTCCTTGAAGAAGAGCTCCTTCTTCCCTTCCCCCTGTATGTTCAGGCGGAAGAGCACGTTTCCCGCGCCCCAGTGGAATATCTTGTCCATGTGCGCACCCTCGAGAACAGACAGCTCGGTGACAACCGAACGAACATCGAAGGAACTCATCTCTTTCTTCATGGCCCCGCCTAGTGCTATGTATCTGATAAAAGTTGGCTCAGATCGGACGGGTTCAGAGATGGATGCCGCAGATGACGATGTCGTTGCCGCTTATGGCCCTGTAGATGG
The DNA here is from genome assembly GCA_016296195.1 of Candidatus Methanomethylophilaceae archaeon. Lineage (GTDB taxonomy): Archaea > Thermoplasmatota > Thermoplasmata > Methanomassiliicoccales > Methanomethylophilaceae > Methanoprimaticola. Next base: position 2,861 of record JAEDJU010000097.1, read on the forward strand.
TGTCCACCCTTTCTTCGACACCATCAGTCGGCAGTTCGAAGACATCCAGCAGCATCCTGATCACGGTCATGATCATGTTCCTCTCGGATATGGTGGATGGACCCCTCGATATGGCCTCAAGTATGTTTCCCATCGCTCCCAGACACATGTACATGCGGACTTTGAACTCCTCGGATCCGGTATCTACGATCCCATCGACATCGTTGTCCTCCACCCATTTCATCATTATGTCGAGTATCCTGAGCATTATGTCCCATTTGCTGTGGGCCACGGCCAGGAGCTCGGCCAACCTTTGGGACCTGAACGAGATGTATATCATCAGGATCAGTGGGAATCCGACCTTGTCCAGAAACGTGGGGTTGTCAAGATATTTCTCGGATTCTCTGACGGAGTCATTCAATGCCTCCGAGATTATGTCCGCGAAGATCTCCTCCTTCCCGTGGTAGATGTTGTAGAGGCTTCCGTTAAGGATATCGGCCCTCTGGAGGATCTGACGGGTGGTGGTCCTATCGTATCCGTTCTCTAGGAACAGTTCCACGGACACATCCATGATACGACGCCTGAGCTCCTCGGTCTTTTCAGCCTTGCCTCTCGTACGTCTCCCCGTCATCATATCACATGCTTTTGGAAGCGTTTCCGAACACGTTTCGTTCTGTATAAAACCCTTCTTTCTTCCGAAAGACCGAAGTTTCGTAGTCATATTTGAGCATGTTCAAAAATATTAAATAGCTTATCAAATTTGAGCGCGCTCAAGTGAAATCATGTTTGAGAACTACTCGAAATTCGTTCTGAAACATCCGAAGTCCATGATCGCGGTCTGGATAGTGGCCATCCTGGTGGCACTTCCGTTCGCGGTTCAGGCGGAGGAGGTCCTCAGTTACGATATGACAAGCATGGGCGGTTTCACCTCCGAGGCAACCGAGGGGGCAGATATCGTCGCGGAGCACTTCGAAGGCGGGCTCAATGTGGACACCGTCCTGGTCATCCCTTACGATGATCAATCCCAACTTTCCGATGTGGAGGGAAAACTCATCTCATCGGGAATCCTGGGTTCCGACATCGCCGAGAGATACGGCGATGATGTGACGTACAGTGTGATGGGCGCCTTCAACAGTGATGGCTCCGATAATGGGGTGTTCATGGTCCTAATCGATTTCGGTGAACTCGATGCCATGGATGAGATCGGGAACATCAGGGATGTCGTATCCAAATCCATGGAGGATGCTGGTCTTGCCGACATGGCCCACTATGTCACCGGTGGTACGGCCATCACATATGACACAATGCAGGGTGCAAATGCCGATGTGGCCAAGATCGATCCCCTGTCGATCCTCCTAATCCTGTTGTTGTTGGGTCTCTTCTTCTGGACACTCGTCACCGCACTGGCCCCTCCTCTCGTCGTCGGCGGTGCCTACGGTCTGGTCCTGGCGCTGATGTTCGCACTCGGTCAGATGTTCGACATCTTCTACATCACCAAGACTATCGTGCTGGTCTCCATGCTCGGAGCCGGCTGTGACTATTCCATCTTCATAATCTCCAGGTACAGAGAGGAGCGTAAGGCAGGGAAGGACAAATCCGAGGCGGTCACCGAGGCCATAAAGTGGGCCGGGGAGTCCGTCATGACATCCGGTCTGGCGGTCATCATCGGATTCGCCGTCATGTCCCTCTGTTCGTACAGTCTCGTCTCATCCATGGCCATCGTCCTTGCTATCGGAATCGTTGTTGCGATGTTGGCGGCACTCACTCTGATCCCCGCCATCCTGGCGGTCCTCGGAGACAGGATCTTCTGGCCCAGGACGATCGATTCATACAGGTCCGGAAGCAGGGAGCGCAATGGTGTGTATGGAAAGCTGGTCGATTTCAGCAAGAGGTACTTCACCCGTGCAGGCAGGTTCTCAACCAAGCATGCCGTGCCCATCGTGGTCGTGGCCATTCTCCTTACGGTCCCCATGGGTTACGTCGCACTGACATCCGAGGATTCGTTCGATATGGTCAGCGTCATGCCCGACAGTGATGCCCGTGAGGGTGTCGATGCGGTGACATCGAACACAGATGGTGGATTGATAATGCCCACCTATGTGTTGTTCCAGTTGGAATCTCCGATCGCCCAGGTCACCAAGATCTCGGACGATGTCGGTGTCCTCACGTGGACGAACCCCTCATATCTGAACGGTCTCTCCGAGGTTTCTCAGAACATCGTGTCAGAGGATGAGAACATCAGTTATGCTCTCGGACCGACGGCATGGTCAGCAGTGTACGGGCTGGCATATCAGGCGATCCTCGACAAGGGTGTTCCGGAATCCATGATCACTCCAGAGATGGTCAACAGGGCTGCTCTCACAGCACTTCCCGATATGGTCTCCCTTCAGTTGGAACAGTTCTTCGGGACGTTCGGGTGGAACCTCGCTCCGGATACCATGCTGCCCCTGAGTGCAACCATGCAGGTTCCAGTCGCATCATTGATCGATTATGCGGTGAACGTGGGTGCCGGGCTTGTGTCTGACGATGGTAGCTATGTCCAGATGA
>JAEDJU010000098.1 GCA_016296195.1 Candidatus Methanomethylophilaceae archaeon
TTCCGGATGCGGTGTCGGTGATGGCCTGTGCTGCGGTCTCCAGGAGACACATCTCCGTGCAGGGTCCTGCGACGGGGTAGTACTGGTTGGCGAGCAGCAGGTCGGTGTTGGCATCGATGGCTGCGGCTGCGTGGGCTGCTACCTGCAGGGTTCCCCTTGCCATGGTGGTTCCCCACCTGATGTGGATAGGACCGTCAAGGTGGAAGTTACCGCTGAAGAGAGCGAAGGAGGCGAGGGTCGTGGCCACATCAGAGATCGCAGTCTCCTCGACTCCGCCGGTGTATCCACCGAGGATGGGCATCTGCTCGATCATGATGGTGTCACCGGATGTGGTCCATCCGGAGAGCATGTTCAGACCCGTCATGTCGATCTTCAGCTCGTTCAGCTGTGAGCACTCGTGAGGGTCGGTGATCCTGTGTCCGGCGTTGGGACAGTCAGCAACGAGACGTGCCGCCTCAGAGAGGGGTGTCTCAGGTCCCTAAACACCGAGTCCAGGCCTGGCGGCCCTTATTCTGGCTTCCTTCGTAGCCCTGAGCTCCGCCATGGTTGCGCGGACCTCGTAGGGGGTCTTGGATTTCGCAGGCTTGCCCTCGATGGTGGTCATGACTCCGTTGACGAGTGTGTCGACCACTCCCTCCTGGGCGTAGGACTGCATGATCTTCATGAACATGTCCTCGGACAGGGGTGATCCGGTGGGTCCTCCCTGGATGACGGGCTTGACGGGGCTGTTTCCGTGCCTGGGGTAGAACCTGGCAACGTCCCTTCCCTCTCCCAGGATCAGCTTGGTGGGGGTCTTCTTGATTCCCTCCCATACCTCTTCCTCGGTGACCTTCATCACACGTCCGAGGTCCTGGCAGTAGAATCCGGTGGTGACGAGCATCTCCAGTCCGGCCTGGAACAGGTTGTTGATGAGCTCCTTGTCCTCGGGGATGATGGAGTCGTTCTCGATCTTGATGTTGTACTTCTCTTTGAGAGCGGTCAGGTTCTCGGGGATGATCTTGTAGTCCCAGTCTGCCTCGGGAACCTTCTTTCCCTTGACGAACCTCTCGTAGACGTCGGGGATGGTGAGTGCCCTGGTGGCTGCCATAATCAGGCACCTCCGATGAGCTTGTCCACGAGTCCGATGATCTCGTTTGCGGTCTCGGAGTATCCGTCTGCTCCGATCTCGTCGCACCAGGCCTGACTGCAGGGTGCTCCTCCGAAGATGGCCTTGTAGGGTGCCTCCATCTCCTTGATGGTCTCGACGATCTCCCTCTGGGACTCGAGTGTGGTGGTCATGAGTGCGGATCCACCGACGACCTGGGCTCCGTGCTCCTCTGCGGCATCCATGAAGTCCATGGCGCTTGCGTCGGGTCCGAGGTCGATGACGTTGTAACCGGCTCCGCGAAGCATTGCGCAGCAGACGTTCTTTCCGATCTCGTGGATGTCTCCCTCGACGGTTCCCATGACGACGGTTCCCTTCATCGCGGAGGCTCCTCCGGACATGAGGGGCTCCAGGATCTTCAGTGCCGCCTCCATGGTCTTGGATGCTGCGACGACCTGGGGAAGGAAGATCTCTGCCTTGTCGAACTTGTCTCCGATGACTTCCATTCCCTTTCCGAGTCCATCTCCGATGATCGTTCCGATGGGGACCTTGGCGTCGATTGCCGCCTGTGTCGCACTCTGTGCGAGTTTGATGTCCCATGTCTCGACGGCCTTCTTAAGGTCCGCCAATATCGCTTCGTTTGCCATTTTTGTTCCTCCTTATCCGTCAATGACGGGTTGCAACCCATGCCTGAGCATGACTGAGCTTCCACCTCGGCTGCAATACTATCATCCACCTCATTAGTATATAATACTTTCTTGATAAAACCGCATCTGTTTTGATAACATATTTAAAATTAACTAATAGGCCAATCACATCTAATTGTTATAGTATAAAAAATTAACTATATGGCCTTTGGTGCCTAATTTTTACATATATAAAATTATCTAACAAAACATCCAATCTGGCTTCAATAAAGAACCATCCAGATCGTTTTGAGAGTAACGGGTCCATTGTCCCCTGATATCACCGTCTCCGATGAGGAGGTGCAAATCATCCACATGTCATGGGAATGAAGGACAGAACCCTGCTGGAAGAGCCGAATCGATGGATGGTCCAAAAGGAATGTAAGAAGTTTAAGCCGGGTGAACCCCGGCAGGGTTTATCGGGATCAGGCGACGGGTTCGTCGTTCCTGATGAAGTCGGGCTCATCGTCGCAGATCTTCTCCATGTCACCGCGGGTGAACCTGACGATGACTCCGACGATGATTCCGGTCACGATGGTGAGGACGCAGACGACAGCCGCCATGGCGAGACTGGCGACGCTTCCGACCAGGATGGTGACGAAGATAGCTCCCATCCATCCTCCGACTCCGTGGAGGTTGTGGACTCCCATGACATCCAGCACTCCGATCTTCTTGCAGAACCAGGGCTGCAGGTAGATGAAGCAGAGTGTGGAGACGGCTCCCGCGATCAATCCGATCACGAGTGCTCCCCAGGGTCCAACGGACAGCAGGGGAGCTCCGATGGCGACGGGTCCGCAGAGCATCGCGTAGGTGTAGATCAACGGGTTGACCTTTCCCTGCACGGCCATGCACAGGACGTATGTGCTCAAGATCGATCCGATTCCGGCCATGTAACAGGTGATGGTCGCCCAGGTGATGTTCTCGATGTCCAACAGAGATGTCACGAAGGAGGGCCAGAGCATCCACAGGAGCATGCTGGCCAGCCATACGAAGGACACACTGTGGGTGGTGGTGTACATGGGCTCGTCGAAGGCCCTCTTGTCACGGATTCCCATCGCCACTCCGAGACCGAAGTATGCGGCGCACATGTGGACCAGGATGGATCCTCCGGGATCGGTGGCGAAATCACCGAAGATGGAGAGGTTTGCGAGAAGGTACTCCACAAGGGAGTAGACGAATGCGAATGCGACTCCCACCAGAAGGTACTGCCACATCTTACATGTTCCAAGGAACACACCGATGGCGATTACCACTGTGATCGCACATATGACCGCACGAATGAGCAGGGCCTGGTTCCAGACCGCGTCGAAGTAGATGTCCTGTATACCGAGATACACGACGAAGCTGGCCGCGGCGGAGAGCAGGACCGCGAGTGCGACTCCCCACTCGAACTTCTTGATGAAGATCATCAGGAAGGCCACGAGCATCAGCATGAACCAAATGTCCAGATTCTTACCGAACTGGAGCTCCTCGTACATGAGGTCCGTTCCACCGCTCATGGGCGTCTGGAACATGGCCTCCAGCGTGAGGGCGCCGGTCATCTCACCATACATCAGGAACGCTGCGATGGCGAGAACGACGATGAGGGCTACCAGCATCAAAATTTTCTTGTTGTTCATATGAATCCCCTTCTGTACATTGTACACGGTTCATGGAGAGACCTCCCGGTTCTCATCGGACAACAGACGGTTGACCAAGGCAACGATCTCCGACCCCGAGGCCGAATATCCGTCACCGCCTATCTCCTCCACCCATTCACGACTGCAAGGGGCGCCTCCGAAGATCATCAACACCGTCGATCCATCCTCTTCCAGCGCCTTCACGATGTACTTCTGCATGACGAGGGTCGTGGTCATCAGAGCCGACCCGCCCACTACATCTGCGGAGTACTTCCTTGCAGCCTCCACGAACCTTTCAGGAGACACATCCGGTCCGAGATCGACCACATTGTATCCTGCACCGCGCAACATCGCGCAGCAGACGTTCTTGCCGATCTCGTGAATATCTCCCCGAACAGACCCCATGACGATGGTTCCGCGATAGATGTTGTCGGTACAGGCCATCTCTGGCTCCAGTATCTCCAACGCACCCTCCATCGTCTTCGATGCCGCCAGAACCTGAGGCAGGAATATCTTCGCCTCGTTGAACTGGTCGCTGATGATCTCCATTCCCTTGGCGAGCCCTTGTGACACAATAACTTCGGGACTGATACCTTGCGACAGAGCTTCTTTGACACTTCTCTCCATCAGGTCGTAATCCCAAGTTTCAATGGATCTTCTAAGGTCTTGGAGTATAGGGTTGTTCTCAGACATTAGCCCTCCTTGCCTATCGGCGGGCATGTGAGTAATTATCCATTCCAATCTATTAAAAACAGATTGCCCGATAGGAAATAACGACACCTTTGATTTGAAAAATGATCAGAGAAAGGGGGCCGAAAGACCCCCAAAGGTGGTACTATAGACAGATTATGATTCGGTGAATGGAATGAACCGATATCGCTCTGTCTGTTCTTCTATTTAATATTATATTTTAATTTTTATCAACCATTCCTGAGGCCCACATCATCTGGATATGGGATTGCACGATCGAAGGGCCGGTTACGGATACTCGGCGTTAACTCAACATGCAGTCAGATGGACGCCATCCCTCCTGCGGACGGCATGGACGTGGGAACCGTTACGGATACCCATGGTGTCGAAACGTGTCCTGGTCATCGTAGCCTGGATATAATCGCCCGCTCCCAGATCGACTATCACATAGGCATCGACAGCCGCCTTCCTGAACCCGACAACGACCCCATCGCCGAGGGCCTCGGAATCATCCTTGTGATTGAACAACCGATATCACCGAATGTTTGCACAACAAATGTCTATTTAATAGATTTTATTCTAGATATTTGTATAATAATACACAGAATAACACACTGATATGATCATCATCCGGAATGGATACCATAATAGGGATCGATCAAGGAACTGTGGCGGAATGTGAATGGATCCGAAGAAACCGAAGAAATGGAAAGGCAGAATGATGGTAAGGACCGCGGCATACGCCGCGGTCATTTGTTTCATCTTCACTCGATGGCGGAAGAGGGGCACTCGTCGACGCATGCACCGCAGTCGATGCATTTTCCGGCATCGATAACAGCGACATCGTCGCAGGTGATTGCTCCCTCGGGGCAGACATCGACGCATGCTCCGCATGCGACACACTCAGACTCTTTAACGGATACCATTGTGATAACCTCGCGTGACCAACATTCACACCGTATATAATAATTCTGAAAAATGATTATTCAGCATTATAATCGTCATTATACGATGATTTTGGAACATCATCGGACCTAGCCAAATAACGAAAACAACACAGATCCGACCACTATTCCAACATCCTATGGCCTCCATCGTAATGTAGAGCCACTATAACCGACCCATGGAGATGACATCATAATACCATGAGGTTGACAATCATCGCTTGTGACATCCTGAAGGAGGAGATAGAATTCCTGACCAAGGACGACCCAGACTTCGTCCTCGTGAGTACCTGGAGTTCGCCCTCCACGAGAATCCCGAGCACATGAGGGA
>JAEDJU010000099.1 GCA_016296195.1 Candidatus Methanomethylophilaceae archaeon
CAGCAATGGGTGTGACTGAGATGTAATTGGCAGGACTACTCAAACGGTTGACCGTCGCATACTCGGAACCGGATATCACACTGTATGTCCATGATGTGTCGTCCGCATTGGATGGGAGTGCGGTCACTTTGAATGAGAGGTTCTGATTGAGTTTGAGATATTTCGGGGAATCGGGAAGGTCGAAGTCTGTAACATAGACGGGCGCCTTCGTGACCGTAATGGATGCAGACTGAGATGGGATGGAACCTCCATTGGCCGTGACCAACACGTTGGCACCTGACCATGGAGCCAGACCCTTGACGGTGATCGTCGTGACTGCCCCGCTCCTCGTCTGTGAAACTATCGAGATGTAATTCGTTGCAGTGGATACAACCTTTGCAGTGACGGACAGGTTTGTAGCTGAGGCTGGAGATACAGTAACCTTGAACGAACCCGTACTCCCTTCTTGTATTGTGAGGGATGAGGGGCTGATCGTCATCGACGTGACCTCGGTGGTCGATGAACCCGAACTCTTGACGGTCACACTGACGCTGAAAGAGACGCCATCGCTGTTGGAGAAGGTAAGGGTCTCGGAACCCACGGCGGTTCCTGTTATCCTTATGGATTTTGATGAAACCGTCGCCGAACAGTATTTTCCTCCACTGGACAAAGACGGCAGGGTTCCTGTTGTTGCATTGGATGGCGAGTATGAGTAGGACACGGTTGTGTAAGAACCGTTGTAGATGCTGACGCTGGACGGGGATACGGAGAATGATGTGACCGGAATCGTCACCTTTGTGACAGTGACAGATTTCGATGCGGATGTCGACCCTTGTTTCGCAGTGATGGTGAGGGTTTGATTCTTGTTGGAGATACTTGTGAGGGTCAGGGTTGCTCCCTCCCCTACTCCGTCTCCATCACTCCAACTCCAATCAATTTGATCCGGATTGGAAAATCCAGATGCTGTCCATGTGGCGGGCAGACTGTTTATCGTGATGCTGGATGGCCCGCTTATACTCGCCATCAGAACCCACTCCTGAGTCTGGCTCTGGAGATCTGATCCTCCAGAACATCATTGACCGTTCTCTCCAACTCCTCTGTGGTGTATCCGTAGAAGTTGTTAGTTATCGTCATCCCGTTCCCGAAGTTCTCGGCCTGTGACTTGGGGACGATGTACTCCCCTTCTCCGCCCTCTCCGACGACCACGAGCTGACCACCAGGGGTTGCTGGCACATAGCCTCCTGTGGCGAACTGACTACCAACGTATGCACTCGCCCCTATACCGATGGCTGCCGTTCCAATAGCAGCGTAGCCCAATGCCTTGCTCAGAAGTCCTGGCGAAGAAGCTGCGATAACGTGCATGGTCGCCAACTGCAAAGCATAATGCATGGTCATGAACGTTCCTATCAGGGTGATAACCTTGCCAATATTCGTGACGATCTTCTCTGTGAAGTCTAGAATGAAATCAATTAGATCATACAGGTTGTTCTCGATAAAATTGCCCAAGGTTATCATGATGTTTCCGATCTTCTCGAATATACCGCCCTGCTCTTTGAGAGTCTCTCCGATGGATGTGAAAAAGTGGGCCAGATAGGTTATTCCCATTTCTATCGCTTTGGAGAATATCTCACCTAATCCGCCATCGCCCAATTCGTCCCACATCTCCACGACGTTCTCCAGCAACTGGATCACTGCGGGGATCAGAACCTCCCCGAGCTTGTTGCCCAGAGGCATGAAGAACAACTGCATGGCGAGCTGGAACAGACTCTCCACCGCCTCCAGAAGCGGTGATGATTTCTTCAGTTCCTTGTAGATCGTGTTCAGCACATCGAACGACTGCTGGGTTATCTGCATCAGGCCTTGGGCACCCTTCTTGAATCCCTCTGAAGCGAAGTTCATCAGGTCTGCCTTGGCCTTCTCCGAGCCGGAGAGCTCCGAGGTGTCCCTTGACATTATGGTCTTGAGACGCCTCAGACGCTCTCCCGACTTGTTGCCCTCCACAGCGGAGGCGTTGTAGTCGCTCGATGCCTGGGCTTGGATGCCCTGCAGTTGCTGTACGTACTTCTGGATATCCTCCTGACGGAGGATGGGCGTCATGTAGAATGGGACGTTGACCATCAGTAGGCCTCCCTGAGCTCCTTTCCCGCAATGGCTGCCATGGCCTCCGCGTTCCTCCTCATGGTGCGGGCCTCCGTGGCCATGTAGGCCGAGTACATCAGCTGGATGTCCTCGCCCGTCAGGTCCATGAAGTCTTCGCGTCTTCCCCCATGTCTGAGGTACTCACCATACATGAAGAGGGCGGCGGCCTCGGCGGTCATCCCGTTCGTGGACAGGATGGCCTCCTGGAACAGCCTCACTCCGAACTCGGGGTCTCCTGAGCCTGAGAATCCGCGAAAGGGGATACCAGTCCCTTCTCGATCTTCTCGGCTCCCTTCTCGACATCTTCCCAGAACCTCATGCCGTTCCCGAACTGGACGGCGTCCAGCTTGTCGGTGAAGTCCAGCACTCCCTCCACTGTCTGGGGGAAGGGGCTGGTCCTGACGTACTGGAGGATCTGCACGATCTCGGAATCTCCGATGCGTGCCTCGTCCATGATGACCTGTCCGTCGACCTGCCTCGACCTGGTGCATTTGGCGAGCATGTTCTTGGTCATGGCCAGCTTGCGCAGTGATGGGGGCGCAAGGACCACTTTGCCCTCGCTTCCGTAGTCTGCCAGATCTATTTCGATGATAGATGATATTTCCATGCGTTTCACCTCGGGTCGGGACTCACCACGGTCTGATTCCTTGTGGTGCCTGTGGACATGTCGAAGTTGCCGATGTTGGTCTTCACGGCCATGGTCATCAGCCTGCAGTCGCAGGACGAGATCTTGTCCTGAAGGACCTGTCCGTCTCCCTTGGCCCATGTGAGCGATTTGATCACACAGTCTTCTATGGTGAAGGAGAAGGTCCTGCCTGATGCCTCGGCACTTGCAAGGGTGCAGTCTTCGTCGAGGGCTCCGTCGTATGCGATGAGCTTGATGCCCTTCAGAGGATGCAGTCCCTTGTTCATCGGGCCCGTGGTGCTTCCCGTCTTCGTTGCCTTCGAACCGCCTCCATAGACCCGGAGCTTGTATCTCTCGGGATCGTCGGAGTAGCACGAGGTTCCGAACGAGTAATTGGTATATCCCTCGTAGTACTTAACCGCGAAGGCCGTGCAGGTGGAGTACAGCGGGTTGGACGAGTTCTCGATGCTGACCTGCAGGGAGTCCGTCTTGGCGACGTAGTTATACTCCTCTCCGTCGTCGGACACGTACATGCACATGTGTTCGGTCAGATGTCCGTTGTATGCGGTGTAATCGGTGGTGTCCAGATCGCCCAGCACCATCTCCTCGGTCGCATAGAATCCTGTCATGGTGACACTGGTCTGTGACGCTCCGGCGCCCTTGGAGAATGAAAGGTTACGGAGGACACAACCCTTGAGCTCCACGACCTCGTCCTGTCCTCCGCCCATGCCCAGATTGTTCAGGACCTTCCTCCTGATGGTGAACGAGGGTACGATACCGTTGTTGGCCTTCTTGAAGGTGTGAGTGTATGAACCGTCGAGGTTCTGCGTCACATCGTAATCCTCGAATGCCAGATAGAAGGGTTCGAGGTAATCGTAATCGAGTGTGAACGTCCACTCCCATGATCCGGTCAACTGACCGTAGGCCACGGTGTCCCATGTCTTGCAACCCTCGGTGTTGATCTTGGTGGCTCCCCTGCTGTGTCCGGTGGACAGATAAGATCCGGGCGGAGGACGGATCCATTTGGTTCCGATGACATCGCCCTTGAATTCTTTCTCTAGGGCGAAGACGAATGATTGTCTGACGCCTGTCATATTAAAGGGAAGCTACACCCATCGTTTTATAGGTTTTCCACCGTGAAACGCCTGCAAAGCGGTGGACCGAATCCCGAAGGTCCGATGGGAGTGTAGTATCCCGTGAGCTTGACGTCGAATGTCCTGACGTACCAGCCGTTGGCATCGTTGGACATCCAGTCCGACAGGATGTCCAACGATGCCAACGGCTGGTACGTCGAATGTCCTGACGTACCAGCCGTTGGCATCGTTGGACATCCTGTCGGACTGGACATCGAAGTAGGTGTAACCCCAGAGCCTTTCGGCTCCCGCCCTGCGGTTCTCCATGAGTATGCGGTACACCTCGTTCGACCACAGGAGGTTGGCGTCCCTGAACCTGTTCGAGACCCTGATACCCACGTGTGCCGAGCGGTTCACGGTCTGATAGTCCACGGACGAGATCGAGTAATCCCTCGACGAGGTGTAGATGTAGATGTTCCCCACCCTGGAGTCCACCATCAGGGATTCGGTGTCGTAGACGATCGGTGCCTCATTGCCGAAGCCCAGCGACCACTCCGACTTGATCAGTTCGCCCATCTCACGGGCGTCATCCGTGAAAACGACGTCTTCCATGGTCACCTCAGCATCGAGTGCACCTTGCCCGCGCGCTGGAAGGACGAGAAGATCCTGCCCTCCTCCTCGGCCCAGTTGGCAAGGAGCTGGTCCCTGATGCCCGATATGTCCCCGCCCATTCCGACCTTCAGATAGAAGACGGACATGTTGATGACCTGGGAAGCGACCATGATGGAGCAGAGTCTTCTGATCGCGGCCGGAACGGGCTCCTCGGAGCCGTAGCGGTAGGTGATACGGCAGGCGTTGAACCTGCGGAACATGTAGGAGTTGCGGAGATAGAGCTTACCGTACTGACGGTCGAACCACGCACGGCAGAATCCTTCCTTATCGGGGCGGTCAACGACATCGGACACGTCGGTCCAGCTGCCGTCCCTCGACCTGATCTCCAGTTTGTCTCCTTTTCCCCCTTCCTCGATCGGCGTGGGGTCCCATGGGCGGATGTCCTTCCTGAGCTGAACGTAATAGCCCCCCTGCGCGTAGTAGTCCGAACGCCAGCCGTTGACGTCGTGCCAGTACGAGTTGATGTCGCTGACGTGCTCCACGACACGGTTCTCGCGCCATGACCTGCGGGTACGGCGGTCGATCTCGTCCTCTGCGGAGACTATGAGCCTGCAGACGGTCTCGTACTTGGGTACGGACATGTCCGAGAACATGAACTGGCCCATGGGGTTGTTGGGGTCGGGAAGTCCCATGGCGTCAGCGACATCCTCCGGTGTGCAGTACTTGCATACGGGCTCAGCAGGTGTGAGCTCCGTCCAGGGGATACTCTCGGTCTCGGAAAGGGGCATGCCACTATAATGATGGTGGACGTTAAAAAGGATTATGATGGGGATGTGGCCCCATCAGTGGAAATATTCCAATTTAGTAGCCTCCAGCTCATTGGCTAGATTGGCCACCGACCCGTGCTTGAAGTACAGGATGA
>JAEDJU010000100.1 GCA_016296195.1 Candidatus Methanomethylophilaceae archaeon
AGGTCTACGAGCAGCAGCTCCAGGAGATCGATGTCAGGCACCCCATCATCCAGGTAGGAGGTACCTCGCTGATCTCCGGTCTGGTCACCGCCATCGGAGACGTGCTGGGAGAGAAACCCATCGTTCCCGAGAACTCTCAGTTCATCGGTGCAGTGGGAGGAGCACTGCTCAGTTCGGGATTCCTGTGAGGTCCTGACCATGGAAATCGACGTTGTCTGTGATGACGTGTACGGCGGAGAGGCCTACGGTAAGCTCTTCGAGACCATCATCGGAGATATCGGCAAGTCCTTCATGATAGCGAAGGCCAAGCTGGTACTGAAGCCCGAGGTCCCTCTGTTCGTGTTCTCCGTCATCCTGAAGAACGCTCCCGGATGCAAGACCATGTCGGATGCAGTCTCCTTCAGGGAGGAGGGGGACGAGCTCCACATATCCATATCCAACGAACGCTATGCACCCGACGTCCTGTCCAACCTCTGGCAGAAGTTCGGCCGCCCCAACGTCCAGCAGCAGACCAGGTTCGACCTGATCGTCACCGGCGCCAAGCAGGCCGATGTGGAGGACATGGTCATCTCCACCGGGGAGGAGGCTGTCGAGGAGATCCTCGGTGCGTTCTGGAGGGCACTGCCCGAAGGTATACGCGTCAGGGACGCACTGATCGACGGCAAGGTCATCACCGTGGTGGCCACCGAGGAGATCATGATCCAGGAGCGTAAGGAGATGGGACTCGCTGTTCACAAAGAAATGATCAAGGAAGGGGAGGCGATCCTCGATGTTTGAAGTCATGATGTACGACGGTGGAGTGTACCGTTCCGCCGAGCTCTTCGAGGCCATCGAGGACGTGGGTGGTACCGTGCTCCACATCAACCGCAGCGCACAGATGCTCATGGTCACCATGTCGATCCCGGAAGAGGACCGTCACGTTATCGAGGGCATCGCGAAGGAGATCGGAGGGGACATCAGGAGCGTCCCCCTCGCCGGTACCGAGATAGCGGTCATCGGATGCACCCTGGGAAGGCACCACATGCCCCACCCGGTCTGCGATATCGCAGAGGCCATGAGGCAGGGAGGAGCCATCTCCGTCGTCATGGGTCTCGCGAGAGGAAGGGGAAAGAGCACGTCCCAGATCTCCAAGAGGGAGATCTCCATCATCGACGAGTACGACGCCGCGATCTTCATGCTGGGTAACTTCAAACCCTGCGTGGAGGCCAAGAGGACCCTGCTGGAGGACATCAGTGCCCCGGTCATCCTCGTGTCCGGTCCCATGCCCGACGGAATGGAGGATTGCTGCGAAGCGATCGTATCCGGTGTCGGAAGGAAGGCCGAGAGGATGAAGTCCTCCGAGGAGAGGGCGAAGCTGGCGGAGATATCCGAGGCCGTCAACCAGGTGCTGCTTCGCAAGAAGAGGCAGCTGGAGGAGGACCCCCTGTTCATCCACCCCGCAGAGCTCAAACTCCTGCTGGAGAGCTACGAGCCTATCGACATGTGTCTCAGGCCCGCACCCATCGTCCTCCACCTGGACGGACTCAGGGTGAAGATCCCCTACAGGGAGCACAAGGACTACTTCGACAATCTCGAGGTATATGGACGCAAGCTTCCCGAGATCGCAGACATCATCGAGTCGAAGCTCGAGGACAGCAGTACCCTGATCAAGATCAGGACCATGTCCCAGATCGAGGACATGGACCGTCAGGCCAAGGAATGAGTCCGCAAGTGAGGAAGGGCACCTACGTGCTCTTCCTCCGTTTCTCATCCCCATTCGAGGGAGAGGTGGGTTCGCTGGGTATCGTACGTCTGGAACCCGGCGAGTATTGTTACATAGGCAGCGCCATGGGCGGATTGGACCAGAGGCTGCGTCGTCATCTGTCGAAGGAGAAACGCATACGCTGGCACATCGATCGTCTGACCCTTGCGGCGGACTCGATGGAAGCGTACGAGTCCTATCCCGACCCGGTCCCGGAATGTACTTTGGCACGTATGGCGGAGGACTCCGGATGCACCCCGGCATCGGACGGGTTCGGATGTTCGGACTGTTCCTGTCGTACGCACCTGTTCTCCGTGGATCCCGGCTCCAAGTCCGAACTGATAAAACGTGCCTCGATATGCCAGTATTCGGAATAATGGTCCATTCGTCCTCGGATGTTCACCCAAACCATTATTAAACTAAATCTTATACTCCGTCCATTAACTCGCACGTAACGTGGAGGACATTTAAATGAAAGGGGAGAATCTATCTCGCAAAGTTACACCTGAAATCATCACCAAGCTTCAGGATATCGTTGGACGTGACAACGTCAACACGAACGACATGGACAGGATGCTGTACGGACACGACCTGGCACCCCTGCCCAAGGAGGCCGGACTCGCATTCAAGAACATGCCCGACGTCATCGTCAGGCCTTCCACCACCGAGCAGGTCTCCGCGATCGTCAAGCTCGCATACGAGACCGGTGTCGCAATCGTCCCCCGCGGACAGTCCACCTGGGGACTCGGAGGATCCATGCCCGTCAACGGCGGAATCCTCATCGACATGGCCTCCAAGATGAACAACATCATCAAGATCGACACCGTCAACATGTCCGTCAGGGCACAGGCAGGATGCACCTGGAAGACCATCCTCGACGCATGTGAGAAGGAAGGATTCCTCGTAGGTTCCTACCCCTCCAGCTTCCCCTCCGCTACCATCGGAGCATGGTTCTCCACCAGCGGAATCGGTCCCGGAGGATACAAGTATGGATCTGCAAGGGACAACACCCTCAACATGCAGGTCGTCCTCTCCGACGGTACTGTCATCGAGACCGGATACGACAACATCTCCAACAACATGTCCGGTTACAACCTCAACCAGCTCTTCGGAGGAGCAGAGGGAACCCTCGGTGTCATCTGTGAGTGCACCTACAGGATCTACCCCAGGGGAGTAGTCAAGCCCGTCGCATACGAGTTCGACCACCTCAGGGACATGGGAGCACCCATCAACGACATCTGCAAGCACCCCAGTGTCAAGCCCCTGCACATCGCATGGTCCGACTTCAACCACTTCGAGAACCAGAGGAAGGCCGGAATCCACGCACCCGATGTGGCAAACCTCCTCCTCGTCACCTTCCAGGGAGACGAGCAGTTCATCGCACTCGAGGAGTCCATCGTCGACAAGTTCGTCGAGGCCGCAGGCGGAAGGAAGGTCTCCTACGAGATCGCAGAGCACGAGTGGGAGGAGCGCTGCTACGAGTTCCGCGCACGCAGGACCGGAGTCGGTTCCATCCCCGCAGAGGTCGTCGTCAACAACAAGGACTGGGCCGCATTCGTCGATGAGTGCTACGAGGGCTACAAGACCATGAAGATGGAGCCCGGAGGAATCATCGGTATGGTCGCAGACCGCAGCACCTCCATGTTCATGCCCTACTACTTCAAGGACGACGAGTCCCTGCTGGGCATGACCGCATTCGCCTACAACTTCTTCATGGGAGCAAGGGCAGCGGAGTACGGCGGACGCTCTCTCGGACTCGGAGTCTTCTTCGCATCCAACCTGGATTCCATCCACGATGCGGGATCCGTTGCACTGATGAGGAGCATCAAGACCCACCTCGACCCCCACGACATCATCAACCCCGGACACCTCGTCTGCGGTAACACCAAGTTCGGAATCTCTCTGAACAAGAACATCATGGGTGTCGCATCGAAGCTCATGTGCTCCGTCAAGAAGATCATGCCGGAGAACAAGACCTTCCAGAAGAACCTCGCAAGGTTCCACTACGATGACATGGAGCACGAGAAGGATCTCTCCCGTGTCGTCGAGTACGGAAAGGGTACCGAGTAAAACCGATTAGCGGGCCTCGGCCCGCTCTTTCTCCCCAAAATATCCGGGAGGGTCATACCCTTCCGGATTCTTGAATCTTATAACACCGCAAGCAGGATCGTACCTGCGGTCATCATCGCGAGACCGGTAGCGGATCTTGCCGTAAGTCTCTCATGGAACACGATCCAGGAGAACAATATGGTGACCAGTATGCTGAGTTTGTCTATCGGCACCACTGCGCTTGCGGGACCCTCCTGGAGCGCACGGTAGAAACAGAGCCAGGACAGTCCGGTGGCCATACCGGAAAGGGTCAGGAAACCCAGTTCCTTCCTGTCCATGTTCCTCGTCTCCCTCATTTTGCCTTTGGCTATCACGATCGCCCAGGCCATCACCAGGACCACCGCCGTGCGTATCGCGGTACCCAGGTTGGAATCTATGTCGGCTATGCCTATCTTCCCCAGTATGGCCGTAAGACTTGCGAACACCGCCGACAGGACCGCATACATCAGCCATCCATGACCTTCCGTATCCTTGGTATTCGTGTCCTTCTTCGAGATCATCATCAGCGTGCCTATGCCGATAAGTGCCGCGGACAATCCCTTCATCGGGGTGAGGCCTTCATGTAGGAAGATCAGTGCCAGCAATATCGTAAGCACCGTGCTGGACTTGTCTATGGGTACGACCTTGTTCACGTCCCCGATCTGCAGAGCGCGGAAGTAACAGATCCATGATGCTCCCGTGGCCAATCCAGACAACACAAGAAAGACCATGGTATCCGTACCCACATCCGTGATACCGGATACGGATCCGGTGACGGCCACCAACAGCCATGAGAATATCAGGACCACCATCGTCCTCACGGCGGTGGCCACATCTGAATCCGTGTTCCTGATTCCGCATTTTGCCAAAATGGACGTCACTCCGGCGAAGAAAGCCGAACCCACAGCGAATAGTATCCACATGATGTATCATCGGCACGCGGGTGCCGTTCGGAGAATCATCTGCATATGTAAAATAGCATTCCGTTCAGATGAAATCCAACAGGGAGGATATGGTTGGATAGACACATATCTCCGGATCCACCATGTGCCAGTCATATTCGGAGAACGTTCCCGAACTTACGGCGATGAACCCTGCACCGGAGTCTCTGGCACAGATGAAATCCATACGGTTGTCACCGAGATAGAGGATCTCCTCCGGCCTCACGCCTATCGCATCGCCCATGTGTCTCATGGCGACCGGACTGGGTTTCGCTTCCGAATCCGCGAAGTCATCCCTTGCCACAACACCGTCCAGATAATCCATCATGCCGAACATGTTCAGCGCCGTATCGGCATATTCCCTTCCGCCCCTGGTCAGGACACCGGTCTTGTACCCCATCTCCCTCAGTTTGGTGAGAAGTTCCTTCGATCTTGGGAACTCCTCCGCTCTGGGGAGACCTTCCAGTTCTATCTTCAGCATCCTGTCCGCCGTGGCGGGGAATATCCTGTTGTACGCCTCCTCGGACAGGTTCTTTATGATCTTGAGTTTG
>JAEDJU010000101.1 GCA_016296195.1 Candidatus Methanomethylophilaceae archaeon
AGTTCCTCCTGAACTCGGGATCATCGACAAGCTCACATTGTTTAGGTGATGTGATGGCGTCGAGCAGATGCTCCACGATGCCCTCGTTGGGAACGTTGAGTGCGGCGGCTGTCTTCTCCCTGGTGGAAAACAGGTTCCCCGCAGCCTTTCCGCCGTTGAGGTCCTCGAAGACAACGGTGGCATCCTGGTCCTTCATCAGGGCCTTGGTTACATCGCGGGTGTCGCTTTTAACGTGGTCCTTGATGGTGACGATCTCTCCGAAGAGCGATTCCTTGACTGACATGCCCTTACAATGGTGCCGGAGACTTAATTACTTGTACTCTACATTTATTACAATCATTACATTGTAGTGTTATTATATCACCGTCTCCTCCTTTGAACAAACGACGATTCCAGTCGGTAGGGGTGGTAGCAACGACTATAAGCATAGATAATGATGAAGATCTGTGAGGAACGCACCAATCGGGATTTCCGATTTCAGGAAGTTACGTGAATCCGATCTTCTGTACGTGGACAAGAGTCTCCTCATCGATCAGGTTCTGAATGCAGGAGCGGATGTCCTCATATTCACCCGTCCTCGTCGTTTCGGGAAGACGATGAACATATCCATGTTGGATGCATATCTTAATCAGCGCTATGCGGGAAACAATTGGTTCGATGGTCTGAAGATATCGGAACAACGCCCTCAGGATCCCATGAAGAATGCCGAGGTCGTGATCCGTCTGACATTCATGTTCAAGTTCGATGGCAGCTACGATACGTTCCTTGAATTGGTCAGAGAAAGGATCCGCCAATCCTACATGGACCATCTGTACCTACAGGGGTCTGAGGTTATTCCCGATTCTATGAAGGCCAAGATGCAGGGAGTTCTATGCGATAATGATGCCCCGTTGTTGTCATCACTGCACGATCTCTGTTGGATGCTCTTCAAGCACCATGGTCGGAGAGTCATCATTCTTATCGATGAGTATGACAACCCGGTCAATGGTTCGACAGGGGATGATCAAACCAGAATACTAAACTTCATGAGCAGTTTGCTTTCGATGGCGATAAAGGATAATGAGGCATTGAAGTTCTGTGTTCTGACAGGTGTCATGAGAATCGCTAAGGAAAGCATCTTTTCAGGTCTCAATAACCTCTACGTGGATGATGTGTTCAGCAATCATCCTCAGGAGATGTTCGGGTTCACAAAGTCCGATGTGATCTCCATATGTGACGAGTGTGAACATCCGGAGAAATACGATGAGATCAAGGAGTGGTATGATGGATATCGTTTCGGTGATGTGGAGATCTACAATCCCTGGAGTGTGATGAATTACATATCCAGGGGATTCGAACCCGACGTCTATTGGGGCAAGACAAGT
Source organism: Candidatus Methanomethylophilaceae archaeon (assembly GCA_016296195.1). GTDB lineage: Archaea > Thermoplasmatota > Thermoplasmata > Methanomassiliicoccales > Methanomethylophilaceae > Methanoprimaticola. Next base: position 1,365 of record JAEDJU010000101.1, read on the forward strand.
GGAAACAAGATAATCGACCGTTTCCTCATCAATAGTGGCGATTCTTTCGACCATGGTCTTGTTGCCCTTGGAAAAGGTGACAGTGTTGAGATGGAACTCGATGATTCCGTCACATACTCGGATTTCGAGGTTGACGAATGTTCCCTGTATTCTATCATGGTGATGACAGGTTATCTGAGGGCCATCCCGGACGGGTCCGAGGGAACATATCTAATCTCCATTCCCAACAAGGAGATGAGGAAGGTATTCTCGAAACACATCATGGACCGGTTGAGGGAGCGTACAGGCCTGGATGCATCAAAGTTTAGAAATGCAGTCATATCCGGAGATCCGGACAAGATGATCTCGGCCCTCACCAAGATGTCTATGGAGACGGTCAATATCCGCCTAAGCAAGGACCATACCTCATATCAGATGTTCATCACAGGACTCATGATGGATCTCGAAGGTGATTATTTCATCACCTCCGACTTCGAAAGTGGATCCGGTTTCCATGATCTCAGGATGAGGAGGGTCAGAGGAAACAGTCCCAATGTGATTATCGAATTCAAGGACACCTCGAACGGTAATCCTGAAAGGATATCCGAAGATGCACTGGCACAGATACACAGGAAGCAATACTACTATGGGATGACCGGTAGGGTCCTCCTATACGGTGTCTGTATCAGGGAGAATGTACCTACCATCACTTTCGAAGAGATGTACCTTCAAGGATGATTCGAGCAGATGCACCGATAGGGGAGCCCTACCCCCTTATCATCGGTTTGAATGGATATCACGGTTCGATGTGGTATGGGCACCTTTCCTTCAGACACTGCATGTTCCTTTCATGGAACGTGCACACCACATCATCCGGGATGTCCAGTCTGATACCCAATTCTTCATCGATGTATTCCGCTGCGGTGAGCAATGCCGTGAATCCGTCGCGCTTGCAACACCTCGGTCCGCCGAGGGATGCGATCCTCTCCAGACATCTCGATGTGAGCATCATGCATTTGCCCCACGATTCTTCCGACAGAGGTGTCGTTCCGGTGATGATGCTGTAGGCCATCCCGCAGCTGATCGCGGCTCCGCACGTCCCCCACAGTCCGCAGACCGATCCCGGGACGTTCCTTCCCCGGTTCTCCATCTCCTTCAACGCAGATTGAAGATCGAAACCATCCACACAGTTGGAGTATGCGGTCAGCAGGGCGGAACCTATCAGGACATGGTGTTCCGGACCGTGCATGTGGACATCCGGTGAGGACATCAGCATGATGGCGATGGATGCCGGATCCTTAGAATCGCTTCCGAGGCACCTCTCCATTATCGTCCCAACCCCGGCCTTCGAGTGGCATCCGTCGCATACATAATGGCCTTTGGAACATTCCGCATTGCTCATGAAGATGCGTCCACACAGGTGGCAGGTCATCATCCTCTGATCCCTGTGGTAGATGATGGGTGATTTGCAGACGATGCATTCGATATCCTTCGATTGTCCTGTCATGATATCGTAGCCATGCTACGTTCCGTATGGTTATATCATGTTTCTGTACAGATCCGCTTTAGCTGGAATGGATGGGTATGGGGCGTATGTTGGAGGATTATTTCAGAACCAGGATCAGGGAGGAGTGGACATACACGGAGGTCGGAGGCTATTGGACCAGGGACGAAACCGTGGAGGTGGACATCGTGGTCTGCGATGATATCGACCGTAAGGCACACATCATCGAGGTCAAGAGGAATCCGAAGAAGATGGATATGAATGACCTCATCGTCAAAGGGTCCAGGATGGTATCCGACTTGAAGGGATACGAAGTGACATATGCCGGCCTTTCGATGGATGATGTGTTGAAGGATCCCCTCTGATGGCCAGACATATTTGTTCCGTGTTCCTTCATCAAGTTTCTTATCGATTATCGATTACTATAAAAATCAATAACCGGATTCGTCCAACATGAAGAAAACATCAATTGTTGCTTCAGTGGTGATCATCGCCGTAGTGGTGGTGCTCGCCGCATCCTATGTCATCATCAACAACGGTGATAATGAGGATGCGCACACGGGCATATGGTACACGACGGACGATTACACCTGTGAGGATTCCATCGACCACAATGTGTTCGAGATGGATGACAAGTTCTACCCCCTTGTAATTTCGGAGATCGATAATGGGGTTCTCATCGGATCCTACAACGGGGTTTCTGTCACCGGAGGTATCGACGGCGACAGATTCTACTTTGCTTATCATTCTCCTTCGACCGGATACCAACACAATCTCAGCGGAAAGTACCTTGATGATGACACGATCTATCTGATAGATATCGGATACAGGAACGATGCGCCCATCGTCATGTCATCCTCCATACTCACCAAGGAGGGAAAGAATCCCAAGCAATTCGAGCCCAGTGTGGTCCAGCTGCCCAAGGAATACACGGGAAAGCTCAATATGGTCGGATTCGACGATAAAATTGAGATGCTTGATCTCTTCGACATGGAGCTCATAGAACACGAGGGTGGGATGATGCTGATGAAGGCCACCCGTGGAAACGAGGTGTTCTCCATCCCCATCGCCATCGATGACGGCGATTCCGATCACTGTGTCCGTGGTATAGCCGCCTACTTCTTCGACGGAAAGCTCTTCACGTCGAATGCGGAGTTGTCTGACAACGGCCTCACGTTCGTATCCACCATGGTCAACGACCTGCAGTTCAGACCGGCCCTCACATATTTCAGCACCGAATGGGATTATGGAGAGTATCACTCGGTACCCGAACTCGCTGAATCCTTCACCGCCAAGATCGACTACAGGTCCGTGGACGGGGAGATGGTTACACAGGAGTTTACACTCCATTCCGAGATATTTAGAAACACCAGCAACTTCTACACCTTGGCGGACGAGTCCGACCAGGGCAACGTCTGGATGATGAGGGTCGTAACAGGCAACGACGGAGAGTACATCCTCAACCTGACAATGTTCTCCTTGACCAACAAGGTAGTTATGGAACTCCGCGGTATCATGGACCTGAATCTCAACTGCGTCCTCTACGGAACAGCGATGGGCCAGGAATACTACGGTGTGCACCTGACACTCACACCCGTTCCAGACGAGCACGTCGGAACATGGAACACCGTCTATGAGACCGAATGTGCAGATACCATCAAGTTGAGTGAGTACAAGCCCTCGGAGGGATTCAAGCCCTTCGTAATCGACATCGTCATCGGCGGTGTCTTCAAGGGAACCTACAACGGTCATGAGGTCATCGGATGCCTGAACGATGACATCCTCTCATTCTCACTGTACGATCCATCCACTGGATACACATCCAACTACTCCGGTAACTTCTATGAGGACAATCTGCTCTACCTCAGCTGCATGTCCTTCAGGGCCGGAAGCACTTCCGTCCAGACATGGCTCCTGACCAACAGCGACCAGACCGGTACCATCGATCCCGTCGGTGTGGAATTCCCGACAGATTACAAGGGTGTCTCCAATGTTGTCTATGACGACGATGGAAATGCGGTTTCACAGGAGACCTTCGACATGACCCTCATCGAATACAAGGCGGCGATATTCCACATGAAGGCGGAGAGGGGAAACGAGGCCTTCGATGTTCACATGATCCTCAAGAACATGGATTCCGAAGGATGCGCGTTCTTCACCGTCGTGTTCAGTGTAGACGGAAATGTTCACACCGGAACCGCACAGATGTGCGACGGGAAGCTGACCTTCAACGACTTCATCTACGGTTCCGATGGTTTGGAACTCGGAAGGATGGTGTTCGAGACCGATTGGGAGAAGGGAATGGACTATTACGAGCCTTCGGTCAGGTCCAAATATCTGTTCGATTGCACTATGGTTCCTAAGGATGGATTTGTGAACGACTACATGGCTGTGATGAACCTTGAAAGCGTGACCGATGCGGGATTCGTGTTGATGGATACCGATG
>JAEDJU010000102.1 GCA_016296195.1 Candidatus Methanomethylophilaceae archaeon
CCGACACATGTGAACAGTAGTTCCATCCGATGCAGACGATCTTTCCGGGACGCATGGGTGCGCCATACCGATGTCGACCTTATATTATACGGACGGAGACGGGTGATAGGGAAAAATCACGGATTGTGAATAGTGATCAGATGAATCCGCCCTTGGCCTTGAACTCGGGCTTCTTCTCCTCCACCTGTGGCTGCCTGAGCTTGATGTTGGTCTTGCCGTAGAATCCCTGGGAGATGACATAGACCTCGGACGAGGTGTCCCTCGAGGCATCGGGGGAATGGACCTTCACTGACTGGAACCTCTTCTCCAACTCATCGATGAGACTCTGGAACATGTCGCCCATGAAGACCTTCATGACCATCTTGCCCTCCTTCTTGAGGATACGGTCGCAGACGTCGACAGCATACATGCAAAGATTGATGGACCTGGCATGGTCCATAGAATAATGTCCGGTGATGTTGGGCGCCATGTCCGAGAGGACCACATCCGCCTTCCCTCCGAACCTGCGGAGAAGCTCCAGCATGGTGCTGTCCTCGGTGATGTCGCCCACGAAGGTCTCGACCCCATCTAAGGGCTTGATGTACCTGAGATCGACACCGATAACCTTCCCTCCGGGCCATGTGCGCTCCTGTGCCACCTGCAGCCAACCACCGGGACATGCTCCGAGGTCGACGACCGCGTCGCCCTCCTTGAAGATCCCGAACCTGTTGTCGATCTGGATAAGTTTGAAGGATGCCCTGGAGCGGTAGTTCAGCTTCTTGGCGAGCTTGTAGTAGTGCTCGTTCCTCCTCTCCGCCACCCAGCGGTCGTGCAGGTCTGCCATGGATGTTTCGTATCGGTCCCGCTTATATATTGATGTCGAGGAGAGAAAAGGTACCGAGAGGTTGCACATATATCGATAGATATTAACGTGACCCATGTCTGGGGGGTCCATGGCTGAAGAGACGGAGGGCACCCGGCTTCTACGTGGTGACCAGAGGAAGGGCATCATAGCGATGGCGATACCCATCGGGGTCGCACTCCTGTTCCAACAACTGAACAACATCATCGACAGTCTGTGGATGTCCGACCTCGGAGGGGATGCCCTAGCAGCCATCGGTATCGTCTATCCGATCTTCAAGGCGCTCACCGGGATAGGAATAGGGTTGGGGATCGGAGTTTCGGCATCCATCGCCCGCAACATAGGGAGGGGTGACCACGACACCGCCAACAGGTCCGCCGCAAGCGGAGTTGTGCTGGCGTTCGTGTTCAGTCTATTCATGGTCCCGATACTCCTGATAACAGCCGAACCATGCATGTCCCTACTAGGTGCGGGGGATGCCATGGAGGAGTGCCTGGATTACGCCACGCCCCTGTACGTCTCGAGTTTCTTCATCGTCCTCAGCGGTGTGATGTCCGGTATGCTCCGCGGAGAAGGAGCGGCCAAACGCTCCATGGAGATCCAGGTCCTCGGAGTAATAGTGAACATGATCCTGGATCCGATATTCATCTTCGGTCTTGGAATGGGCGTGCAGGGTGCCGCATGGGCAACCGTCATAGCGTTCGTATCATCGTCCGTCCTGGCAGGATACTGGTACGCCAAGGGCAAGAACATGTACGTGGACATGTCCCGCTCCGATTTCAAACCGAACAAGACAGTTTTCAAGGATGTCCTGTCCGTCGGAGGACCTCAGTCCCTCGAGCTTGCGGTGACATATCTGTTCAACCTGTTCGTGTACGCGATGGTCATAAGCTGCTGCGGAACCGACATGCTGGGCCTGTTCGGATCCTCGTGGAGGCTGGTGAGCATGCTCCTGATAATCACCCAGGCCATGTCATCCGCCATGGTGGCGGTGTGCTCCGCCAAAATCGGGATGGGGAGGTACGACCAGGTCAAGGACGCCTTCAGGTACACCGTGACGGTGACATTCGCAGTGACCGTGGTGATGGCGATCATCCAGGTCCTGGCCGCAGACCTGATCTCGACCGCCTACACGCATTCGGACGACCTCACCTACCTCCACGATGACATGAAGGTCATGCTGTACTACTTCTCGCTATTCCTGCCCGTGATGTCCTTCGTATACACGGGATCGGCTCTGCTGCAGGCATTGAAGAAATCTTCGGGGGCGATGGTGAACTCCCTCTGCAGGAACCTCCTGTATTGCGGATCGAGCTGGGTGGCGGCGACGTTCGTGGGGACGATGTCGTCCATCCTCTGGGCCGTGGTCCTGACCCAGTTCACCGGCGGTATCGCGATGCTGCTGCAGGCCGTCATCGGACTGAAACGCACGATGCCGGGTGCTACCACCGCAGAAAGGATAGAATAATCGGCCATTGTTGCTCCAAAGCATGTGGAGGATCGGAGACCTATCGATTCCTGGGCCCGTGGTTCTGGGCCCCATGTCGGGATACACCTTCGACAGCTACCGCAGGTTCATGGAACCGTTCGGAGCGGATGTGCTGGTCACCGAGATGACCTCCTGCATGGGGATAGTGTACGGACAGGAGAGGACTGAGGGTTACCTGGACTTCGAACCGACAGGGATCACAGGTATACAGCTCTTCGGATGCAAGCCTGATGCCATGGCGAAGGCCGCCATGATGGCCCTGGAAGTCAATCCGGGAATAAGCTTCTTCGACATCAACATGGGATGCCCCGTTCCGAAGGTCGTCCGCAACGGCTCGGGATCCGCACTGATGAGGGACCCGAAAAAGTGCGGGGAGATCGTGAAAGCCATGAAAAATACCGTCGATGTCCCGATCACCGTCAAGATGCGCTTGGGACAGAGCTCCGAGGAGCTGAACTTCCACGATGTGATGGACGAAACGATATCAGCGGGAGCGGATGTGGTCACCATCCACGCCAGGACCAGGAGGGAGAGATACACAGGAAGGCCCCATTGGGACATGCTCGAAGGTATCCGCAGGGAGATGTCCGTGCCCCTGGTGGTCTCAGGGAACATCTACACCGCCGAGGACGCATCCCATGCCATGGACATCACCGGTGCCGAGGGAGTCATGGTCGCCAGGGGCGGAGTGGGAAATCCCTTCCTGCTCACCCAGATCCAACACATGTCACGCGGTGAACCGATACCACCGAATCCGACCCTGAGGGAGCAGACCGCATGGTGCAAAGAGCTAACGGACATGGTGATCGAGGACAAAGGCTTCGACCAGGGGATCGCGAAGATGCGCAGCATCGCACCCAAGTTCATCTCCGGGGTCCAGGACTGCAGGGAGTACCGCAGGAGGATCGCCAGGGAAATGAAGGACAGGGAGAGCCTCTTCAGGATCCTGGACGACGTGGATGCCGACATGGGCGACGTGAGGATCATGTCATACGGTGTCACCGATGATGCCGATACCGACCTCTGACTGTCTTCTCTGGCGCGAACCATAATATCCCCCAACCCGTTCGGGAAGGTGAGGATCGAAATGAGCGGATGGACCTACGCGAAATCGGGAGTCAACATCGACCAGAAATCCAGTGCTATCAAGGCCCTGGTAGACGAACTCGGCTACAAGAGGGACGGGATCGGACAGGCCGTCCGCATGTCCGGACTTTTCGCGAGCCTGATCGACTTCGGGGACATGTACATCACCATGGCCACCGACGGGGTCGGATCCAAGCTCATGATCGCCGAGGCCCTGAACAAATGGGACACAGTCGGTATCGACTGCATCGCGATGAACGTCAACGACACCATCTGCGTCAATGCCGAGCCCACATCCTTCGTGGACTACATCGCCATCGACAAGCCCAACGAGGAGATCACCAAGGAGATCGGAATCGGACTCCAGAAGGGTGCTGAGCTCTCCAACATGGAGATCGTGGGTGGGGAGATCGCGGTCCTTCCCGAGATCATCAACGGCGTGGACCTCTCCGGTACCTGCCTCGGATACGTGAAGAAGGACAACATCATCACCGGTGACAAATGCGAGGAGGGCGACCTCATCATCTCCCTCAGGTCCTCCGGAATCCACTCCAACGGACTGACCCTTGCCAGGAAGGTCGTCGAGGCGAACAACATCGCATGGACCGACAAGGTCTCCGGACTCTCCAAGAGCATCGGGGAGGAGCTCCTCACACCCACCGAGATCTATGTGAGGCAGGTCCTCGAGATCACCGCCAACCACACCGTCCACGGACTCGTCGACATCACCGGAGGCGGACTCAGGAACATCCTCCGCATGAGACAGGGACTGAAGTACGTCATCAGCGACCCCGTAAAGCCCGCACCCATCTTCCAGAAGATCCAGGAGATGGGAGAGGTCGAGGACAAGGAGATCTACCAGACCCTCAACATGAGCATGGGATTCACCATCATCGCACCCGCGGACGATGCCGAGGAGATCGCATCCAAGTACCCCAACGCGGACATCGTCGGTCGCGTGGAGAAGGGTGCCGGGGTTCTCCTCGAGCCCGGGAACATCCTGTACGATCACTACTGATCCATAATGACGGGGGAGACCCCGTCCATCCATTTCTTTTATGAAGAGAAACCCGCCCCGTAGGGCGGAAAGATGTTTCGATGTTCAGTCCATGCTGAAAAAATCAACGCTGGACATCTTCAGAGTGGCGACCTCGTTCATCCCGCCGCTCGAATGGTACTCGTACTTCACGGGATACAGGTGACCGTCGGTCATCCAGACCCTGAAGCAGTAGCCATCACCCTGGATATCGTACACCTTGCAGCTGACCTCCCCGTATATGGAGTCCAGGACCTCATCCTCAATATAGGACATGGGGAAATCCATGGAATAGGTGTCCCAATAGTAGTTGGATGTCTCATATACAGCGATATACTGCATCTGGAAGAAGATGATCTGGAACACTGTCGTTACATCCTCATCGTCCATAGTATCAGAATACACGACAACATCACCGACCTCGAACGTACCCACATCACGGTTCCCGCCGACGGCGGATGAGAACGATAGGTGTGTGGTCAAGATATTCTCCTCATCCGAATGGGAGATCGTGTAGATCACATCATCGAATACACCGATACTCATCGTCAGGGAATCATTGTCCGTGTTCTCAATAGTGGTCACAACGAGCTTTGTTCCCATCGCGGTACCTATGAGGGAGAGGGATTGTATCGAACCAGGTTGGGGATAGGTGACATCGACGAAACCGCTCTTGCCGCTGGACAACTCCGTGACGCGCCCCTTGATCAGCCCTGTGTGAGTGCCGGTCACTGAATCGCCATCAACGGAATCGATGACGAATATCA
>JAEDJU010000103.1 GCA_016296195.1 Candidatus Methanomethylophilaceae archaeon
GTAGACCCCTGCAAACAGGGCATCGGCGAGACATGATTTACCGCTCCTGCCGGGCCCGGTGATAACGGTGTATCCCTTAGGCACACCCATACCGATGATGGGATCACCGTATGGGACATCGAACGTCACCTTCAACGAATCATCGCAATCGAACGGGACGGCATCGACCATAGGTGCCAGGTCGTCATCCCTGCGGGGGAGGATAGAGCCTATAGCGACGAAACCGACCAATCCCCTTTCCTCCAGGGATGCCCTGATATGCTCCGCATTCTCGGCCACATGGATGTGGTTGTAGAGCTTGGACTGCTTGTATGCGGAGAAGAACATGGATTCGGAGACGATGGTGGCTATCCTGGAGAATATCAGGGCCTCCGTCGTCGCCGCACAGACCTTCCCTCCGACGGACGGCAGGTCCGCGGTGAACCTGACCTCCACGAAATACTGGGTGATCGCCACGCTCCCCCTGTCCAGGATCTCCTGTCCGGGACGCGGGATGTACACCTCCCCTCCATCGGTCTTCGGGATGGGGGAACGTGCGTGGGTACGTGCGGATTCCCAGAAACGCCTGGCGATGAGGTCCCTGAGGGCCATGCTACGGACCGGCGTGTCCCAGGTGTCCGCGGGGAATCCCGCTGCCTTCATGGGGACCCTCACCCTCATGCGGGTGTGTCCGGTCTTGTCGTTCTGGACCTCGTCGATTATGATCTCGAAGTCCTCCAGGACGAAGTTGTTCGTTATTCCCTTGTACTTGGCGAACGGTTTCCCGTCCGCGTTCTTCAGTGTCTTACGGAGGACTTCCTCGGACGCCATCTCAACGGATCTCCAAAAGTTTGGCCCTGATCCTCGGATCCGACTCGATCCTAACAGGACCCTCGCCCACAAGTTCGCGGATGACGACCTCCATCACCAGCCACACCACGACGTTCAGACGGAAACAGCCGGTGGATGACCTGCCCTCCCTTCCGACGGAGCCGTGCATGTGCATGATGGGATTACCATCCAGATCGGGGAAAACGGTGCCCGTGCCTGTGAGCTCGCACGGTGCATCCAGTTCGAAGGTCTTGGGGACGACCTCCCCGTCGATCGGCCATGTTGGTCCGACGACGAAACGGGATCCGGGGCCGACCCCTCCCACGGCTGTGACCGTGGCATGGCGGATGCCCTTCTCCCTGCAGAAAGCCTCCACCGATTCGTGAAGGACCTCTCCCTCGTCCAATCTCAGGACGAAGGTCCTGCCCTCCCTCATCTCGGCGGAATGCATATGAAGGTACCTCAACGGAACTTGCTGTATCTGTCGAGGAGCCTGCTGATCTTGTCGTACTCCTCTTTGGTGATGTCACCGGCGTCGAGGAAGGTCCTGACGAACTCCTTGGCATCCTTCGTGGAGACACGGGAGGCCTTGGCGATGACTGATGCAAGGAAGGATGATGCCTTCGAGGGATCCATGGATGACGCCTCAAGGATCTCGTTCATGTCATACTTGAACGGGTTGATCTTGTGCGTGTTGAGCATGGCCTGTCTCTTCGTGGACTCCTTCGTTTTCACCGGTTTGTTCTTCTTGGCATTCCCCTTGTCGTAGGAAGGGGCGGGTGTCGAGGCGACCACGACCTTGTTCTTCTTCATTTCACCAGGCAAGTATATTACTCCGTTATGCGTCGAATAACCTCCCCTATATAAACAATTGTCCCCACGCGCGGAGACGGTGAAAGTTAAGGATTTTTAAGGATACTTGAATACTCCCGCATGGAGCAAAATGGGGCAGACCCCACCAGGCTCATGCCGACCAGGACTCTGATCCTGTACTATGCGATGTTCGTGATGACCATCGTGATTGCCGTGATAGGATTCGTCAGCGGCAACACAGGGGACCTGATCCTCACGATCCCCATCGCGCTTATCCTTCTGAAGACCATAGTCACCGACAAGAGCTTCATCCACATCCCGCCGATGATGGTGTTCCTCATGATGGGGACGTTCCTGTTCGCCGTATGCGGGAAACTCGCCAGTGACGGGAACACGATAGGATTCATTGCGAGCGTCCTCACGGGTATGAATCTGGAGATCATCGGTCTGATCTCCGTGTACATACTGATGAAATCGATGCCCGGTGTCAGGGAGGAGAAGCGCAGGATGGTCCTGCTCATATCCCTGTCCATATCCATGGCCATATTCGTGGTCATGAAGATGCTCCAGTACTACACATCCCTCGTTGTGGACCTGGTGGATTCCGTCTACATAGATGTGATGATGGAGGAGATGCTCGGGGTGATCCTCGGAGGTCTCATAATCGGATTCTTCTACAACTACACCAAGAACGCATCCATATTCAGGTACACCGTGGACAACTTCCTGGAGAACAACTCCAAGACCCTGGGGATAACCGACAGGGAGGTCCAGGACATCGAGAACCTGATCCTCCAGGGTGAGTCCGACAAGCTGGAGTTCAAATCCACGATAAGGACGAACCTGCAGACGGGTGAACCCGACAAGAGGATGGAGAAGGCGGTCCTGAAGACCCTCGTGGCGTTCATGAACTCAGAGGGAGGGACACTGCTGATCGGTGTGTCCGATGACGGGACCGTTTGCGGAATCGATCTGGACGGTTTCGACAACAGGGACAAGCTGAACCTCCACTTCACCAACATGATCTCCAGCTCCATCGGGAACGAGTACCTCCCGTACATCAAGTTCAAACTGGTGGATTTCGATGAGAAGAGATCGGTCATGAGGGTGGTCTGTGCGCGCAGCAGGAAACCCGTGTTCCTAAAAGAGGGGAAGGCCGAGATATTCTTCGTCAGGTCCGGACCTTCGAGTGTGGAACTCGCAGGCATGAATCTGATCAACTACGTCAAGAACAGGTCCCTGAAAGGAAGGAAAACGGTTTTGGAAAAGGTTTCGGAGTGATCTCACTCCTCATCCTTGGCCAGCTTCAGGGCCTTCTTGGCCTTGCTGAGGGACCTGGAGATGAGGAGTGTCATGACCACTGCGATTATGGTGACGAGTACCGCGTAGACGAACATACCCAGGAGGTCGTCCTCGGTTCCAAAGACCGCTTTGATCGCTGCCTTGATGGTGTCGTTCCATGCGAGGGCGGCGACAAGTCCGAAGGCTGCGGTGATCAGGGATGCGAATGTCTCGAGCAACTGCACTTTGAATGCGTCAGATGATGCAGACATGCGGATATCATCAGAATTATTGGTATTTAATCGATTATCCGCAACTTATCGAATATCATTAATAATGTGACTCCGAATCCGGACATCCAGCAGTTTTACGAGGTACATCCTGGAGGGGACACGGACTGGTTTAGATGGTAATCGTCGAGGGTCCGATCATAGAGATCGGTTGAGATCCGGGAGGGCGGTATGGAAAGGAGAAGATGGGAGTGACTGAAACCCCGGTATAACCGAACCCTCCAGGATCCGTTTGTTCGTTGTATCGTCAGTTCAGCATCGCGCGGAACTTCTCGCAGCTGTTGATCTTGATGTCCAGCAGCTTCTCTATGTTCATCTTGGCAGCGATTCCGCGGGACACTCCGGGGACCGCGGTGACGACGCCGATGCCGAGCTCCTCACGGAGCTCCCTCATGATGCACTCGTCGGCGATCTCGAGAGTGGAGATTCCCAGCTTCTTGGCCACATACTCCTTGGCCTTGTCGACCTTCATGCTCCTGTCGTACTCCATGCGGGCGACGAGGTCTCCTGCGGACCTGATGCCTCCCATTCCGGATGCCATGTAGTGGGGGACTGCCATTCCGGCGGTGTCTCCCACTCCGACCTATATACCGTCCACATGTGCGATCTCGACCATGGCCTTGTTGCACCTGGTGACCGCGTCTATGGGCGCGGTCTCGCACATGGGGATACCTCCGACACCCATTCCCATGTTCACATGACAGGGGAGTTCGGAGACCTTCACACACTCCTTGATGAAGGTGACGGCACGTGCGAGGTTCCATGCGAGGCTCTTGCTGGTGTTGGTGTTGACCACGGGACCGAACACGGATGCTCCCGCCTTCTGTGCGAGCTTGACCTGCTGATGGGGATACAGTCCGGCGACGATCTGTCCGTCGTACTCGATGGATCCGTGGATACCCATGACGGATTCCCCTGCCATTCCGAGGTTGATGTATGCATCAGGGCAGTTCCTCCTCAATGCCTCCACTCCCTTCAGGGTTCCGACGAAGTCGGCATCCCCTGCGGATGCGGTGGTGTCGAAGTTGAATCCGTCGGCTCCGGCCTGGATGATCTTGGTTGCGACGAACTCGATGTCCCTGGCGAGATGCTCGGAAGCGGCCTCTGAGGATGCCATGGACTCCTCGAGCTTGAACTCCCTCATGAGGTCGGCCGGGTTCCCGTAGGGTCCGTCGGGTGCGTAGTAGAGACCCATGTTGGGCATGGCTCCGTAGAAGTAGGGTGCCACGATCTCGTTCTGGATCTCCTCCATGGTCTGCATCTCGTTGGCGATGACGGGCTTCACGGGCTTGATGGAGTAATCCGCGTGTGCGAGTTCGAAGGTGTCGGCTCCCAGTGCCCTCTCATGGAGCAGTGCGGCCTCCAGCCTTCCCATGTCCACTCCGTTACCGGAGTTACCGTTGTCTCCGGTGAAGTCCAGCTGTCCGATGTCGTATGTGAGGACGACCTCGTGTCCGGGCTCGACTCCGACGATCCTGTTCTTGTCGGAGATGATCTCGAACAGTGCCTCCATCTCATCGGAGGTCAGTGCGGGGATCTCTCCCATGTCTGCTGCATCTGCGGTTCCGGCCTGGATGTCGGCCATGATGGCCTCTTTGGTCATCTCGACCCTCTTACCGTCTCCCATCCTTGTGTAGAATGCCATTTTCTCACCTGATTAGTTGTTTATTTGAAGAATCAGATCTTCGCCTTTGCCTTCCTGGTGGTCTCGGATGCGGACTCTCCGTAGATGTCTGCTCCGATCTTGTCGGCGTAGGCCTGTGTGACGGGTGCTCCTCCGACCATGACAGTGACCTTGTCCCTGAGTCCGTCGGCCTTGAGCATATCGATGATGTCCTTCTGGACGGTCATGGTGGTGGTCATGAGAGCGGACATTCCGCAGAAGGTGCATCCTCCCTTGACCTCGTCGACGAACTTCTGCTTGGGGACATCCCTTCCGAGGTCGTGGACCTCGAAACCGGCGCACTG
>JAEDJU010000104.1 GCA_016296195.1 Candidatus Methanomethylophilaceae archaeon
CCTTCTGATGCTGTCCGGCGGAGAGCTCGTTGAAGTTCCTCATGGCGAGATGGGAAATCCCCATCATGTTCAGTGTCCTGTCCACGATGCTCAGGTCGAGGTCCGATGTTGTTCCCATCCTCTGATGGGGATGGCGTCCCATCAGGACCGTATCCAGGACAGTCATGGAGAACGTGTCCCCGGAAACCACCGGGACGAAACCCATGACCTTGGCGAGCTCCTTCAGGGGGATGTCGTCCAGGTTATGTCCGTCCACATAGACCGCCCCCTGGGTGGGGTGGATTATCTTGCAGATGCACTTGACCAGTGTGGATTTCCCCACACCGTTGGGTCCGATGATGCAGACCAGTCCGGGTTCGTCTATCTTCAGGTCGATACCGTGGAGGACCGGCGTATCACCGTATCCGAAGTCCATGTTCTCGGTCTTCACCTCCATGTCACCACACCTCTTTCTTCTGTCTGATGATCAGCCACAGGAACAGCGGTCCGCCGAGGAAAGCGGTCACCACTCCGACCTGCAACACTGCAGGGGCGATGATCGTCCTTCCGACCAGGTCGGAGATCAACAGCAACATGGCACCAAAGGCGATGGACGCGGGTATCAGGAACCTATTGTCCGATCCTATGAACAACCTCACCACATGGGGTGCGACCAATCCCACAAAACCTATGATACCGGTGAACGAAACTATGGACGCCGTCACGAGTGACACGACGACGAGACAAACTATGCGCAGCGATGACGCATCGATACCCAGGGACTTGGCACTGTCATCACCTGCGGCGAGGATGTTCAGCTTGTTGGATATCACCATGAGGAAAACGGAACCCGCAAGTGTCGTTAAGAACATCAACGGGATGGAACTCCACTTCAATCCCTCAAGGGTACCCACCTGCCACTGGTAGACCGCAGCAAGGGCATCTGGATCCGCCCACAGCTTCAGGACCGTGGTGAGTGCGTTGAATATGTACATCACGGCGATACCCGCCATTATCATGCTCACCGGGGAGACCTTCCTCGCCTTGGCGATGAAGATGATCATCGCTGTGGGAATCATGGAGAAGACGAAGGCGTTGACAACGATCGCCAGGTTCCCGGAAACAATACCGGTTCCATAGCAGATGGCGATGGTGGCTCCGAACGCGGCTCCGGATGAGATACCGGTTGTGTACGGGTCCGCCAAGGGGTTCTTCAGGGTACTCTGCATCGCAGCTCCCGCGACCGCCAGTCCTGCTCCCGCGATTATCGCTATCAGGATACGGGGGAGACGGAGGTTCCACACCACATGGTCCTTGATCTCGCCGATGTCCGTCTGAGCGACGTTACCCGTGATGTGGTCCCAGATGATCTGATACGCCTCGAAGAATCCGATGGGATACTCCCCGACGGTTATCGTTATCCCCACCACTATGAATGAGGCCGCTATACAGACGATGATGAAGATCCACTTCCGCCAGATGTAATTGCGGTAATCCTCCCTCATCTCGCCTCCCTTGGAACCGCTGTCCCATTCGGAATAGAGAGAATCGTCCTGAGGGATAGGATGCAGGACGATGGAATCGTTGTTGTCTTTCATGGGAGAAACCTTCGATAACGGGTTTCGACCGGGGGTGATGGTCCCCCGGTCCGTGACTTCAGGCGGTGGAGGGTCCCACCACGAACTGATTCAGATGGGCCTTCAGGTCATAATCCTTCAGAGCGGGACAGAACTTGTCGATGTACTCCTGGAACACCGCGGTACCGTCCAGATCCTCGAAGAGGTCGGGATAGAACCACTCCGCACAGTATGCGAGGGAGACGATGTTGGAGGGGCCGGTGAAGATCTCGTTGGCGATGAAGTAGATCTGACCGTTCTTGGCCGCAGGGGTACCCTTGTAGGTCTCGTATGCGGCACTCATGACGTCATCCACGGCTGCCTTGATCTGATCCGAACCGCTCTTCTCGAATCCGCAGTATCCTGACAGGACGATGAACTGGATGTTCTTGGTCAGGGCCCACTCGGATGTGAAGTTGGGGTATTCGGAGGAGGCCTTGAGCTCCCCTGCGGGGTTCAATGCTCCCGCCAGCTCGGTGATCTCATACTGACCGGAGCCCTTTCCGTTGCCCTCGAGACTGTTGCCCCTTCCCTTGGGAACGATGGCGGTGACCTTTCCGCTGAGCTTGGAAACCCTCTCGGAGATCATGTCCATGTACTTGTGGCACCAGTCGATGTACTCATATGCCTTCTCAGTGCATCCGAGCATGTAACCGAGTGTCAGCGTACCGACCATGACGTTGTTGTCCTCCCATGCGGAGAGACGGATGACATCCATGTGGTCACCCACAGTCTCCTCAAGGTATGCGGAGTATGTGCTGGCGGAACCGGTGAAGTATGCATCGGCGTTGGTCTTCAGGACGGCCTCGGAGTTGACGGCCTTCCTGTCACCCAGGTTGAGGATGTTCTGGAACTCGGGGAGAAGTGTGGGCTTGGCGATGGTGGTGCTGTCTGTGGCGACCACACGGTCTACCGCACCCAGGAGCCTGACGACCTCGGAGTTAGAGAAGTACATGCTGATGAGACTCTTGATGGGCAGATCCACCTTGCATGTCTTGTTGTCACAGTTGTTGTAGTAGATCCTGAACGTCTCGTTGAAGGAATCGAGCTTTCCCTCGCTGACGGCCTTGGAGTACCTCTCCTGGTAGGCGATGATCTTCTTGATGTAATCGATGTCCTTGCTGTTGACATCCCCATCCTGGTTGGCATCGGCGAAGGAAACCCTGGAAACTGTTCCATCCGCGTTGTATCCGTCGTAAACCTCCACGTAGACCTCGTAATCATCGCCTGCGATGATCTTCTGCAGGAGGTCTATGTCCTTCTGGTCGATGTAGTTGTCACCGTTCACATTTCCGTAGACCCACAGGTTGCAGTCATTCGTTGCCCCGTCGACATCCCCTTTGTCGGAGGATGGCGATGCGACGAAGACGGCTGCCACTGCTGCCACGACTATGATGGCGACAAGAGCGACCGCTATGATCTTCTTATCCATGTCATCACTTGGATTATATATCCAATTGGAATAATCGGATGGCGGTATTTATATCGGATGTATCATCCAATTATATATAACGATGACATAAAGTGATATAAGAGCGACACATCCAAGGAATCACCACCTATCTATGAAGGAATAAAGGACAGGACATCTGTGATTTCAACCTCGGATGACCATCATCCGACGGGAGACGGTGATAGGGGCATATTAAATACCGTTAATTTACCGACCCGAAAGGACCCCCACACGCTAAATACCGACCAACGCAATAATCCGACCCAGAGGATTCCAATGAACATCCAGCAGGCGAAGGACTCCATCAGGGACGCGGTCACGACCTACCTATCCAAAGACCCCGCGGGGAACTACATCATACCCCGCAGCAGACAGAGGCCCATGATGGTCATGGGTGCCCCCGGTCTGGGGAAGACCGCCATAATGTCACAGATCGCCTCTGAGATGGGCATCGGATACGTCGCCTACACGATCACCCACCACACCCGTCAGTCCGCCATCGGACTCCCCGTGATAGAGAAGCATTGCTACGATGGGGAGGAGTGCAGCATCACACGCTACACCATGAGCGAGATCATCGCATCCGTCCACGATGCCATCGAGAACCGCGGTCACAGGGAGGGCATCCTCTTCATAGACGAGATCAACTGTGTCTCCGAGACCCTGGCCCCCGCCATGCTGGACCTCCTGCAGAACAAGAAGTTCGGACCCCACAGGATACCCGACGGATGGGTGCTGGTCGCCGCCGGGAACCCTCCGGAGTACAACGCATCCGCCAGAACCTTCGACATCGCCACCCAGGACAGGATCAGGGTGGTGGAGGTGGAACCCGACACCGATGTCTGGCTCAGGTACGCCATGAGCGCAGGTGTCCACGATGCCATCACATTCTACCTTCAGGTCAAACCCAACAACCTCCTCAAGGTCGAGAGGACGGTGGACGGTACCGCGTTCGTGACACCCCGCGGATGGGAGGACCTCTCCACTGTCATGAGGGAGTACGACCGCATGGGCATGTCCGTGGGGATCGACCTGGTATCACAGTACATAAGGGACCCTGAGGTCGCGGCGGAGTTCGCCAGGTACCTGGACTTCCACAGGAGGTACAGGGAGGATTACGACGTGGACTCCATCCTCGCCGGTGACGATGTGGAACCCCCGTCGGGGAACGCCGAGGAGAAGATGGCTGTGGCATCCGTCATCATCGGAAGGTTGAACTCCGAGGCCGAGGAGGGCATGGACCTGGAGTTCGCACTCTCCAGACTGGAATGCATGGAGGATGTTGATAGGGAGGTGTCCGTCATCAGGGACATGATGGAGGACAACGCGGACCCCGACACCAGACGCTCCTGCGCCATGATGCTCTCACTGTTGAAGGAGAACAAGGGACAGGACAGAGAGACGGTGATATCCAGGATCAGGGAGCAGGCCGACTCCGCCAGGAGGACCTTCGACACTCACCTCACCAACGCCCTTGAGTACATGAAGAGGGGATTCGGAGGAGGACAGGAGACGGTATCACTGCTGGTGGGACTGATAGGATGTTACAACGTGGTCATGTTCTCCAGACCGGATGGCCCATTGTACGCATACAACGACGAGCTCCTGTCATCCGGAAGGAACAGGAGGATCATGGACATGCTGGAGGGAGCCTGATGGCGAACAAGTTCGAATGGTCCCCGGTAGAGGACGGCATCATGATTACCAAGATGGTGTCCACGGACAGGGACATCGTGGTCCCCGATTCCATCGACGGGAGGACCGTGGTGGAGCTGGGGGACAGATTCCTTATGGGTTCCCCCAACGCGGACAACAGGACCGTCACAGTCCCACCGACCGTCAGGAGGTTCGGCAGGGATTCATTCTCAGGGATCATGGGAGTGAACACGATATCCTACGAAGGTGACGTGGGGAACCTGTTCTCCGTGGTTATGGTCGCGGAGTACGACTTCACCCTCCGTTACATAATCGATGGAAGGGAGAGGTCGTTCGGCTTCATATCGGGATTCCCGGTCTCCTTCCCCGAGTTC
>JAEDJU010000105.1 GCA_016296195.1 Candidatus Methanomethylophilaceae archaeon
TGTCGAGGTGACCGACCATTCCTCAACCATGATGCAGAGAGGGAAACGCACCGGGGTGGTCGTGAACGGTTTTGTATCCCAGGAAGTTTTATTACCTATCCTGGAAATACCTAAGTAGCTCGACCAACAGGCGAGCTGCTTGAAGGATCAGGGACAGCGATTGGTACTCTTGACCCTGATCCTTGTTGCTCTTCTGTATTCTCTCACCTCCTTCGAAGTTCCAGAACAGATGTGGCCAAGGCCACCTCTTGCCCTGGCGATCACTCGACGAAGGTCCAGGTAAATGAAGATGGACCGATGATTTACAGATTATATTCTGTAAATACCGACATCATGCTTCGACAGATCATGCCGACCTGTTCCGCATATGTCCGATGGTCATGATCGGATGGGTGAACAGCATCCTCGGTCCGCTGTACCTCATCACCTGACGGATCCTCTGCCGCATATCATCATCGTAGCAGGGTGTGGGACAGTCCTTGCATGCGGATGGGCTCTCCTTCCTGTACGGACACTCATCCAGTCTCGAGAATGCATACTCCATCAGTTCCCTGCATTCAGGACACATGGTATCTCCTCCATGGTTCCCGCGGCAGTACATCGAGACCATGGTCTCCAGAACCTTCCTCTCCGAAAGGATCCTTTCGGAATAATCATCAGTCATCTTCGGGCACCTTCCTCAACAAAATGTATAGTGGGACCATGATCGCCACTGTGACAACGAGGGAGATGATGATGCAAGGCATTCCCGACAGAAATGTACGTGCGACCATGTGTATCGGGACCAGCACGGATATCGTCAGGATCAGAAGGAACAAGGCATCCGCAATCCTGTCATCCATTTCCCTCAACCTATCACCCGTATCCGACGATCGGATGAAAAAGGTGACGATGGAAGCGGTTATCATCCCATCCGTCATCCGGAACACCATGGATTTCGATTCTACCTCGTTCTACGACCGTGATCCTGAGGGATATTCGGGGAAGACCTTCACAGCGGATGTCTCTGATCTCAGATGCAGATTCACATCCCTCCTCCCCGGAGGTGCCTCCGTCCTGGACCTGGGATGCGGTTCGGGCAGGGATTCACTGGCATTCCATGAGATGGGGTTCAGGGTCACGTCCATCGATGGATCCGAGGGTATGTGCAGGATCGCCAGGGAGAACACCGGGTTGGATGTCAGACATCTGTTGTTCCGTGACCTGGATTACATAGATCGGTTCGACGGTGTCTGGGCCTGTTCCACCCTTCTCCATGTTCCCTCCGATGAGCTTCCCGCGGTCCTCTCGCTGATACACAGGTCTCTCCATGCCGATGGGGTGTTCTACATGTCCTTCAAAGACGGTGATTTCGAGGGGGAGAGGGACGGAAGGTACTACACCGACATGTCGGTGGATGACATCCCATCCCTTGCATCGTCCAACGGTTTCGATGTCATCGACGTGTGGAACTCGGTGGAACCGGACAGGGACATCCTTTGGACCAACGCCCTGCTGAGACGGAAAGGATAATCCGTCATCCGACAATCGCCCATACATGGCATTCGACGGAAGGGCAGGAATAGTCGACATAGATGAGGACGAGAAGGTCGTCATCTTCGACACCTACAAGCTCAAGAAGATCACAGGGACCAGGGTCGGTCCCATCCTGGGGATGAGCGAGTTCTCATCACCGTTCAAGGTCGCCTGCGAGTTGGCGGGACTCTATCCCGGGGACAAGGCTAACAAGTACATCGATGCGGGGAACATCCTGGAACCCGTCCTCAGGGACTATCTGGCCGCCAGGCCCAATCTCATGAGGGATGCCCTCTCCGTTCCCGAGGGCTCCAAGGTCGGGATAGAGGAGCCTGTCCCCAAGGAGCAGTGCGGATACGACCACTTCCACAACGAGAAGGTCTTCGGAGGAATGGTCGACGGTTACATCCAGATCGACGGCAGGAGGGACACCATCCTGGAGATCAAGACATCCCACGACAGGGAGAAGTGGCTGGATGAGGACGGGGGATACACCAACGTTCCCATGTCCTATATGCTCCAGGCATCCCTCTACGCTAAGCTCTCCAACATCGACAGGATAGTTTTCCTCGTCGGATTCCTGGAGGAGCCCGATTACGACCGTCCCAAGCAGTGGGTCCCCTCCCCGGAGAACACCTTCGTCATCGTGAAGGACAGGTTGGAGATGGACGATTACATGAGGCAGTGCGAGGAGTGGTACAACGAGTACATGAAGGGGGGATACACCCCCGAGTGGACCGACTCCGAGAGCGACCAGGATGTCCTGAAGTACCTCAAGGCCTACAAGCCCGGGAAGCCGACCAAGGGCAAGCGCAGGCGAGCACCCAACAACGTTAAGCCACTGACAGCGTATATGGGAGAAGGTGAGAAGAAATGAACGAGCTGTTCAACAGGGTCAGTGTCAGGGACTACATAGATGCCAAGGTCGAGTCCGATAAGATCGACCTGATGCTCAAGGCCGCGATGCACGCACCCTCCGCCATGAACCAGCAGGCATGGGAGTTCATCGTGGTGGATGACAAGGACACCATCAGGGCACTTTCTAAGGTGTCCCCCTACGGCGGACCCGTCGCCAAGGCACCCCTCGCGATCGTCGTCCTCGGTAACAGGGACAACATGAAGGTCCCCCAGATGTGGGAGCAGGACCTCGGTGCATGCGTGGAGAACCTGATGCTCGGTGCCACATCCGTGGGCCTGGGATCGGTCTGGATCGGTATCGCACCCCTCAGGGAGAGGATGAACGCCATCACGGATATGTTCGACCTCACCGAGAACCTGATGCCCTTCGCCATCGTGGCAGTGGGATACCCCAAGGAGAAGCCCGTGCCCCACGACGACAGGTTCGACAGGAACAAGGTCCACTACAACGGATACTGAGAAACACGGGGTCATCCCCGTATCTTCCAAACCCCATTCCCATATCATTCCGTTCTCAGATCGACCTGTAGAGTATCAGCAGTATCACAAGCATCAGGATGTTGATCCCGGTGAATGATGCCATGAACCTCTTCATATCCGATCCATCCGTCCCCATGTAGAGTCTCAGTGATATCAGACTGGCCATGGATGCTATCGGTGTCCCGAAACCCCCGATGTCCACACCTGCGAGCAATCCGGCCCAATCTTCCGTGAATCCTGAGAGGAGCACGGCGGCGGGGACGTTGCTGATGAACTGACTCGCCAGGGCCGATGCGGTCACGGGGTCCCACTCCATCAACCCTCCCAGCAGATCTGCCATCATCGGATTCGATGCGATGTTCCCGGTGAACAGGAAGAGGAACACGAAGGTCAGCAGGAGGCTGTAGTCCACCTTCCCGAGGGCCTTCGGCATGGATATCAGGGAACATACCACGACGATGATCAGGGTGACCTCGAAGGGGACGGCCCTCATCACGGTTGCCATGCAGAGCACGAACAGGATGCAGGCCATCATCAGGGCAGGTCTGTGGGTGAGCTCACCCTTTTCCGACACCGCCGTCTCCTCCGATCCTTTGGATATCAGAATGGTTACCACCATCAGGATCAGTGTTCCGACCACCACCATGGGGAGCAGGACCCGGATGAAATCGGTGAACGTCAGACCGTAATTCGAGAAGAGGTACAGGTTCTGCGGGTTCCCGAACGGGGTGACCACGCTCCCCAGGTTGGCGGCAGCCGTCTGCAGGATGATCACGGGTATCATCAGGTCCCTTCTGCCGATACCCTCCAGGACACCTATCGCCAGGGGGACGAAGGTGATCAGTGCGACATCGTTCGTGATGAACATCGAGCACACATACGGGATCATGACCAGGGTCATGCACAGGGAGCGTATCCCTCCGGTCCTGGATACCAGGTACGATGCCATCCGGTCGAAGGCTCCGCATCCGGCCATCATGGCGACGGATGCCATGAAGCAGAAGAGGATGCAGATCGTACGCACGTCGATGGAACCGAAGGATCCGACCAGGTCCTCGGTGAATGCGAAGGACAGGAGGGCGAGGATCGCGGATATGACGACCACGGAATGATCCCTGATGAATCCCGTAACTCTCCCGGAGTCCATGTCCATGCGACCCGGAAGGTAGGATAAGAACCTTCCCCACATCGGCACATGGCCCATTAGGTGTGCCCCATAGGTCTCCTGTCCCTCATGGGGTGCGACATGGAGATGGATGTATACTCCCAGTAAACTTCTTATCCGATGTCACCGATTCTCAGTCCGAGGTGTTGCAATGGCAGTCAAGGATGATGTCATCAAGGCAATGAAGGAAGCAGGAAAACCCATGTCCGCCGGAGAGGTCGAGAAGGCCACCGGTATCGACAGGAAGGAGATCGACAAGGCGTTCAAGGAGCTCAAGGCCGAGGGTGCCATCGTCTCTCCCGTCAGGTGCAAGTGGGAGCCCGCACAGTAAGTTCCCTTTCAACCTTCTTAACCCAATATCCGGGGTCCGGACCCTTATCGTCCCATCTCCATGGATCCCGGACCCCGCGGGGAAGACGTGGTGAATGACCAAATCGACTTGGTGGAGGACACGAAATGCCGTAGGGAGCAGGACGTGTTTTCTGAGGTCTTCCCTGCGGGAACCATTGTCCTTCTCAGTATTTGATGAATCCTCGGACGGTGTAAGATGTGGTCGTTTCCATTGAACGTCGTCAGAGACGGTGATATCGATGGATGATCACGGATCTCGGTGGTTCCCCGACGATCTTATCAGACTCATGATGACGGATGTCATGGCGGTCCTCCCCGACCTGACGGACCTCTTCAGGAGCTCCCTCATGTCATCACCGGTCAGGATCCCGGTGGAGAACAGCTCCCTCAGTGATTCCGGGTCGTTGTCGGCCACGGACCTCTCCGCCATGGGGATGATCCTACTGCGGAGGTATCTCGCATAGCCCTCCCTGTGACCGTCGGTGAGCATCACCGGATCGGACAGCCTCTGCATCGCGACCTCCGGAGTCATTTTGAACGTCGTGGACAGGATGGATGCGTCGAACTCGGGGAAGGAGACCGGGAATCCCGATATGAAGCCGAACGACCTCTCCCTT
>JAEDJU010000106.1 GCA_016296195.1 Candidatus Methanomethylophilaceae archaeon
CCCCGATGAACGGGTTCGTCAGCGAGTGGCTGATGCTCCAGACCCTCCTGGGAACGGATGCGGTAGACAGCACCATGCGTGTCGCCATGCCGTTGCTGGTGGCGATGATGGGTGTCTGCGGTATGATCGTGGCAACATCCTATGCCAGACTCTACGGTTTCATATTCCTGGGACGCCCCCGTTCCGAGGGTGCCGCCAAACCCAGGCCCATGAGGAAGGGCTCCATCCTGCCCCTGATATGCCTCGCGGCGATGTGCGTCGGAATGGGTATCCTGTCCATCCCCCTGATGGACTCCATGAACTCCGGTATATCCTATCTCCTGGGATCCGACATGGCCTACCGCGACGGGATGTCCGGAACGCTCATGCCCCTCACCATGGGGATCCTCCTGGCCGGATGCGTCCTTGTCATCTTCCTGATGCTCAGGGTCACCCACAAGAAAACGGAGATCTACGAGACATGGGGATGCGGAGGCACCCTCGACGAGAGGATGCAGTACTCCTCCGAGGGATTCTCGCAGCCCATCGTCCGCGTGTTCCACCCCATCTACCAGGACGTCTCCGAGAAGAAGGGCGACAAGTACAGCACCCTCTTCGTGGAACCCTTCGTCAAATACATCTACAGACCCTTCGGACACGTCATCACCTATGTGTCCCAGCAGGTCACCCGTCTCCAGACAGGAAACATCCAATCCTATCTGGGCTACATCCTGGTCACGCTCGTCGTGGCCCTCCTGGCGGTGAGGCTCCTATGATCTGGCAGGAAATCATCATAGAATTGATCCAGGCCGCGGTGCTCATCGCGATAGCACCCCTCATGTCCGGGATCGTGTCCAAGTTCAAGGCACGCATGCAGAAGAGGACCGGGGCGAGCATATTCCAGCCCTACAGGGACCTCGCCAAGCTCTTCAGGAAGGATTCCGTCAAGTCCAGGAGCTGTTCCTGGGTCTTCCGTGCGGTACCGTACGTGTGCATGGCATCCATGGTCGTCCTGGCCATGATGACGCCGTTCGTCTACACCGGCGTCCTGGCACCCTTCGGGGACCTTGTGGCCGTGGTCTACCTGTTCACCATGTTCAGGTTCTCCATGGTCCTGGGAGGTCTCGAGGGAGGTTCCACCTTCGGAGGCATGGGAAGCAGCAGGGAGATGATGATGTCCGTGCTGATCGAACCCGCCCTCCTCCTGGCCATCGCTACGCTCGCGGTCATCTCCGGTGCCGGAACAGACATGGACGGCATCTCCGCGAACATCGCAGGGATGGGACTCGCAGCCATCACCCCCGCACTCATCCTCGCGGGAGCATCCTTCATGATCACCCTCCTGGCCGAGAACGCCAGGATACCCTTCGACAACCCCACCACCCATCTGGAGCTCACCATGGTCCACGAGGCCATGATGCTGGAGTACTCCGGACGCGGACTCGCCATGATGGAGCTCTCCTCCATGATGAGACTGACCATCTTCATGGCCATGATGGGGTCCCTGTTCTTCCCCTGGGGGATCGCATCCGACATCACCGTCGCATCACTGGTCACATCCGCCGTCGTCATGGCGGTCAAGATGGTCCTGGTGGCGTTCATCCTCTCCCTCGTGGAATCCGCACTGTGCAAGACCAGGCTCTTCAAGACGCCCAACCTGCTGACGGCATCCTTCACGCTGTCGCTCCTGGCGATGATATCGCTGTACATCCTGTGAGGCTGAGAGAATGGAAGCAACATTGATAGCGAATCTGATAGACCTCTGTGCGGTCATGATGCTGCTGACCTCTGTGATGGCCGTCGCCACCACACGCATGAGGTCCCTGGTCAGCCTGTTCTCACTCCAGTCCGTCTTCCTGGCGGCACTGGCGTTCATCGTGGCCTACTCCTCCGGGAACAACCACATCTACATCATGTGCGCCCTGACCGTCGCACTCAAGGTGATCGTGATGCCGAAGATGCTCACGTACATCATGAGCAAGATCCACGTGGACAAGGAGGTGGAGCTCAGCATAGGCATCCCCGGGTCCCTGCTGGCATCCGGACTCATGATCATCCTCTCCTACTACATCACCGAGCCCCTGCTCTCATCCATCGAGACCGTCGAGAGGAACTGTCTCGCACTCTCTGTGTCCATCATCCTCATCGGACTGCTCATGATGAGCACCAGGAGGAAGGCCATCACGGAGACCGTCGGTCTGCTGATGATGGAGAACGGACTCTTCCTGGGTGCGATAGCACTCTCCCACGGAATGCCCCTGATCGTCGAGATCGGAGCGTTCTTCGATGTCATGGTCGCCGTGATCATCATCGGTATCTTCGCCTACAGGATCAACAGGTCGTTCAACTCGGTCGACACATCCTTCCTCAGGAGGCTCAGGGAATGACACTCTCGATACTGCTCATGCTCCTGGCGATGGTCGTCTCGGCCGTCGCATGCATCGCACTCCGCAACAGGAGGATCGTGACGACACTGCAACCTATCTGCTGTCTCATCATCCTCATCCTCGCACTGAACCTGTGCATCCCCGTCCTCAACGGCGAGAACGTCGACGAGGGCGTGTTCTACATGGACGCCATGTCCGCCGTGTTCATGCTCCTGGTGGGATTCGTCGGTCTGATGGCATCCATATACTCCAGGGCATACATCGGATTGGAGCACGAGGAGGGCAAGGTCAACGGCAAGGAACAGGGACAGTACTACTGTCTCCTGGTGGTGTTCATCTCGGTCATGATGCTGACCTTCTCGGTCCGCTCCATGGCAATCGTATGGCTCGGTGTCGGTGCCACAACACTGGTCTCCACCTTCCTGGTGGGATTCTACTCCAGCGAGGAGTCCACCGAGGCCGCATGGAAGTACATCATCCTGTGCTCCGTCGGAATCACCATCGCACTGGCGGGATTCACCCTGGTCTACGCATCCACCGTCGGCGTCATAGATTCGGAATCGTCCCTGGACTGGCCCGCACTCATGGCCGCGGCATCGGAACTCGACCCCACCATGATGAAGATGGCCATGGTCCTGATCATCGTCGGTTTCGGAACCAAGGTCGGTTTCGTGCCGATGCACACCTGGCTTCCGGACGCACACAGCCAGGCCCCCAGCCCCGTCAGCGGTCTCCTGTCCGCCGTGCTGCTCAACTGCGCCATGTACGGCATACTCAGGTTCTACTCCGTGTCGGAGATTGTGAACCCCGGTTTCGCATCCACCATCATGCTGGTGTTCGGACTCCTGTCCTTGGGTGCGGCGGCGTTCTTCATCGTCTCCGCAAGGGACCTGAAGAGGATGCTCGCCTACTCATCCATTGAGAACATGGGTCTGATCGCCATCGGATTCGGTATCGGAACCCCTCTGGCGATAACAGGCGCCATAATACAGATGGTGGCTCACTCCATCACCAAGCCCATCCTGTTCTTCTCCGCGGGTAACATCATCCAATCCTACGGGACCCGCAACATGGACATGATCAGAGGTGTCGGGAAGAGCATGCCCTTCACAGGGTTCATGATGGCTGCTGGAACCCTAGCGATCATCGGTGTCCCCCCGTTCGCCGTCTTCATCGGAGAGCTCACCCTTCTCTCGGCATCCCTGGAATCGGGAATGCTGTGGGTCACGGTCATATCCGTCGCACTCCTGGCGATAGTCTTCGCAGGATTCGTCAAGCACATATTCCCCATGCTCTCCGGCGATGCCGGAAGGGAGATTGAGAAACACGCCTGCTTCTCCAGGCACGCACCCTTGGCGGTGCTGTTCGTCTGCACCCTCCTCATGGGAATCTTCATGCCAGACACCATGAGGGAGTGGCTGGAGAACGTCGTATCCATCCTCAGCGGGGTGGTCTATCTATGATATCATCCGACATCCAGGTCGAGAGGGAGCAGGTGCTCCAGGAATGCATAGTCATGGTCGGGAACGGATTCCGCCTCATGACCATGTTCGCCCACGAGGACCCCTCTGGGCAGATCATCAACATACTTTTCAGGAAGAAGGACAGGGTCGCCAGGATATCCTACAGGCCGGGACAGTCCGCCGTACCCATATCCGGTGACATCCCCTCCGCGCTCCCGTTCGAGAGGCTCATGTCCGAGATGAGCGGCATAACCTTCGAGGACGGCCCCAGGGAACCTATAGTCTACCGCAGAAAGGGTACCGGATACCCCCTGCAGAAGGAACCATACGACAGGTCCACCGAGACCAGGATCCCCATCCCCAGGAACCACACCGTCGGAGACGACGTCTTCGAGATCCCCGTGGGCCCGGTCCATGCGGGTATCATCGAGCCCGGACACTTCAGGTTCAGCGTCGCTGGGGAGCCGGTGATAGAGCTCAACCCACACCTCGGATACACCCACAGGGGTGTCGAGAAGCTGTTGGAGACCCCCGCATCCCAGGACAACTCCAGACTCGTGGAACGTATCTCCGGGGACACCTGCGTGGCGAACTGCATAGCATACTCCGAGATGATGGAGTCAGGAACGGAGATCCCCAGGAGGGCGAAGTTCATCCGTGTCATCCTCGCCGAGATGGAGAGGCTGTACAACCACATCGGAGGGGTCGCCGGCGTCTGCACCGACACCGCGTTCACCGTCCCATCCGCCATCGGCGGGGGGATCCAGGAGAAGGTCTTCAGGATGAACGTGGGTCTGACGAAGCACAGACAGTTGATGAACAGCGTCGTCCCCGGAGGGGTCCGCAGGGACATCTCCCAGGCCAAACTGAAGGAGCTGGACGACTTCCTCATCACATTGAAGTTCGAGATGGAGGACCTGGCCGAGATGATGGAGAGCCCCGCACTCCTGGACAGGATGGAGACCACCGGTGTCCTGAAGAGGGACAAGGCATGGGAGATCGGAGTGGTCGGACCCATCGCCAGGGCCAGCGGACTCAACGTCGATGTCAGGAAGGGTGTGAGATACGAATGCTACGGTGACCTGGGAATGAACGTCATCACCAAGGACGCCGGCGATGTCTACGCCAGGACCCAGGTCAGGATGGGCGAGATCAACGAGTCCCTGAGCCTGATCCACCAGTGCATCCA
>JAEDJU010000107.1 GCA_016296195.1 Candidatus Methanomethylophilaceae archaeon
CAGTTCAGCTTCTATAAAAGGTACGGACACTGTAAATAGGCGAACGCAGTTGGCATTTCCCATGGAGCATATCATGACCGGCAAGGTCAAGGAGGTCTACAAAGTGGACGATGACACCCTTGAGTTTGCCTACACCGACAACATCTCGGTCTTCGACAAGATCATCCCCTCCAAGGTCCCCCACAAGGGAGAGACCCTCTGCAGGACCGCGAAGTACTGGTTCAACCTCCTCACCAAAGAGGGGATCAACAACCACTTCATCAGCGAGCCCTCCAAGGACAGGATGAGGGTCAAGAGGGTCGACATCATCAGGGATTACAGCAAGATCGACGGTACCACCACCAACTACCTGATCCCCCTCGAGGTCATCTGCAGGTACTACGCCGCAGGATCCCTCCTGGACAGGATCAAGTCCGGAAAGGTCAAGGCCGAGGACCTCGGATTCCCCGCAGGCCATGAGGTCAAACGCGGAGAGAAGCTCCCCACCCCCTTCATCGAGTGCACCACCAAGCTGGAGGAGCACGACGAGAACCTCACCGACGAGGAGGCCAAGGAGATGGCCGGACTCTCCGATGCCGAGTTCCAGGAGATCAAGGACACCGTCCTGAAGATCGACGAGATCATCGCACGCGAGGCCGGAAAGCGCGGACTCATCCACTGCGACGGAAAGAAGGAGTTCGCCTACGACAAGGACAGAAAGCTCATGGTCATCGACACCTTCGGAACCCTCGACGAGGACCGCTGGTGGGATGCGGACGAGTATGCCAAGGGCAACATCGTCGAGCTCTCCAAGGAGTTCGTCCGCCAGTACTACCGCGAGACCGGATACCATGAGAAGCTGTATGCGGCACGCGACAAGGGCGAGCCCGAACCCGACATCCCCGCACTCCCCCAGGACATCATCGACCGTGTGAGCAAGCTCTACGTCGATATGTACGAGAGGATCACGGGAGAGAAGTTCTGAGAACCATCCATATTCCGGGACATCCGGACCGTCACGAAGGCGGCCCGGGAGTCCCCATTTTTCATCAAACCATCACGGGAAACGGATGACCACTCCTTATCAGGACCTCGTCATCCCCGATCTCCGGTATCGGGACATCGTTGATCATGATCTTGATGTCCTTGCTGTACCCTGTTATCTGTGCAGCCTTCATCGATATCACCGTCTCCCATTGGACGATGTATTCTACATGATACGGTGGAACGGCCGATAGAGATGAATGAAAAGGGGATGATGGGTGGGGATCCGCCATCCCCAACCCGTCAGATAAGATGATTATGGGGTCAGAACAGGTCGACGGAGACCATCTTCTCCTTTCTGGGGCACTCCAGGTCACCCTTCACGGCGGCGACGGAGTACTTCATTCCATCCTTCTTTCCGGGTGCGTGGCAGAGTCCGTAGTTGGGACAGCCGATGTTGTCGCATTTGGACTCCTGATACGTTATGACGCTCCCCTCGATGGCCTGTTTCTTGGGTATCGCCGCGGGTGTCACGATCTTCTCCACGACGACGGCGGTGACAGAGTCCCCGTAGAACTCGTGGCATTCGTGTTCCTGGGGTCTCACCTCCGTGACCCTGTACTTCGCACCCGGTTCCAGGTTGAAGCACACTCCCTTCAGTCTGCAGTCCTTGCATTCCGTGAGAGGTCCGATGAAGTAGAACTCCGAACCGACCTCGGCATGGGTCTTCCCCAGTAGAGTTATCAATGCCATGGTAAAACCTCAAATCACTCCTGTTGCGAGGGCGACCGTCTCGGCCACCTCCTTGCTGATCCCCTTGTCGCCGAGGATCGTGAACCTGTCCGACCTGATCTCATGGGCGTGGACCATGCAGTCTATCAGGTCATCCGCGGATAATCCGAGACCCTTCGCGGTCACGGGGCATCCTATCGACCTCAACGCATCCCTGATCTGCATCCAGTCCCCTCCGTGGAGGTACATGGTCAGTATCGATGCGACCCCGCACTGCTCCCCGTGGAGGGCCTTGCCGGGATGTCTGAGGTCGATCATGTGGGATATCATGTGCTCCGCACCGCTGGTGGGTCTGGAGCTTCCGGCGATGCTCATGGACACCCCGGACACTATGATCGGCTTGATCGCGAGCCACACGCTCTCCTCGACACCCGGTTTTATCAGTTCGGATGCGTCGAGGATGGATTCGGCCGCGAACATGGAAAGTGAATACGCGGACCTGCTGAAGTCCACGTTCCTGAGCCTCCTGGCGAAATCCCAGTCCTTGAGGGCGGTCAGGTTGGATATGACGTCGGCACAGCCGGATGCGAGGAGGCGGTAGGGTGCCTTGAAGATGACCTCGGTGTCGGCTATGACACCCATCGGCGATGCGGATGCGATGGAACGGGACCCGGTGGATGATTTCAGGGAGGCCCTGTTGGACGCTATGCCGTCATGGGCGGCGGATGTGGGTATGCTGATGAACGGCAGGTTGAGGTCCTTGGAGACGATCTTGGCGGTGTCGATCTTGCTCCCTCCGCCCACGGCGAGGATGAACTCGGATCCGAACTCGATGACCTGCCTCTCCACCTTCTCGACGTTCTCGGCGGTGG
Source organism: Candidatus Methanomethylophilaceae archaeon (assembly GCA_016296195.1). Taxonomy (GTDB): domain Archaea; phylum Thermoplasmatota; class Thermoplasmata; order Methanomassiliicoccales; family Methanomethylophilaceae; genus Methanoprimaticola. The sequence continues at coordinate 2,568 of JAEDJU010000107.1, forward strand.
CGTCGCCAACGATGCACGTGTCCACATCGTAGCCCTGCATGTAGTCCAGGACCGCACTTCCGGCCGCCTTCATGGTGGCGTTGCCCGTGATCATCGTCCCCGTGTGTCCGGCGTGGATGTTCGCACAGAGGTCCTTGACCTGCTCCAACACCCCGTGTCCCGCCATTATGTTGCGGGGGAACTCCACGATCTTTGCCTTTAGGAAGTCGTTCATGTGATATCCGCCTGTGTACCCGCATCAATCTCAGTCGGACTATATTGTTGTTCGCCGAGATACCGCCGTCCGACACGTTATTCACGGATGATGTCCATCACGTATCCATGCCCAAAGCCACAGTGCTGTGCGGAAGCGCCAAGCCCGACGGGGTCACACGTGCTATGTGCGGATCCGCCGCCGAACACCTCCGCGGTCTCGGATGGAGGGTGGAGACCATCATGCTCTCCGACCTGGACATACGCCACTGCACCGACTGCGGCACGTGCAGGCACACGGGATGTGTCATCGGCGATGACATGGATATCGTCTACAAGGCGTTCCAATCCTCGGACATGCTGGTGATGGCCTCACCCATACACTTCAGCGGACCTTCCTCCATCATGAAGACCGCCATGGACAGGTTCCAGCCCTGGTGGTTCAATCCAAGTCTCCCGCATCCATCCGTATCGGTGGGACTCCTGTGCGGAGGGAGCGATGAACCACTGTACAGGAACACAGTGTCAATATTCCGTGCCTTCTCATTCACCACGGGAATGGAGTGGAGGGGCCATCTGGAGATATCCGGAACGGACAGGAACGGTTCCGAGGGTGTCCCGGAGAAAGTGTCCTCTTTCCTTGATTCGGTCCTTCAGGGATCGAACGGCGAGATCTGATTGTTCAGTCCGGTCCTGTGGGACGGTTCGTATCTGCAGAACGGTATGACCGATGGGTTGTCATCGTGGATGTCGGTCCACATGGTCTCCGTGACGGAACCGTCGGTGTCCAGAACGCATGTCTTGTAGAATCCCGCATCGGTGAGCCTGTCCAATATATCCCGGACATCACCCGTCTTCCGCCTCGAGACCAATCCCTTGGAATCCTTCATGAAGACCACGGGTATCACCGAATCCGACACCGAATGGATGTCGTCCAGGTCCGCATCCGACCTTATGGTGTGGTACGGTGCCAGGAGCATGTCCGCGTTGGTGTTGAAGGCGTCGAAGACATCGTCCGCGTCCTCGATGTGGGTCATGAACCATATGTCCGCTCCGCGGACCCTCATGTTCTTCACCACCTTCTCCCCGAACCTGCCGGTGCCGATGCTCTCGGCATCCACTATCACCGCGGGGGCCCTGGTCTCTCTGATGATCCCGGCGGAGGTAGCCTCCTCCAGTGGGATCCTCCTGATGCCCTTGCCGACGGATGCCCCGTTGAACCACCCGTCGGTGCACCAGAGGCGTCCGTCCTGCCACACGGTCATGAATGCGGGAATGCGCATGGTATCACCAGATAAACTACTCGGAGATAAAGGCCTCTAAAACTCCGAAGACCGTTTGAACAACGTTAAATACCATGCAGTCGGAACCCGATTCCGAGGAACTATCATGGTAACCTATGTTTGTCCCAAATGCGGAACCGTCGTCGATCTCGTCTACAAGGGCGGATGCATCCCCTCCTGCTGCGGAACCCCCATGGAGCCCGTCGAGGCCAAGACCGAGGATTTCGTCAAGGAGAAGCACGTCCCCTACATCGAGAAGGTCGACGGAGGCGTCCTCGTCAAGGTCGGAAAGGAGACCGCACACCCCATGGCCGACGACCACTACATCGTCTACATCGAGATCTGCGCCGACGGCGTCAGGATGAGGAAGTACCTCAAGCCCGGAGACGCACCCGAGGCCTTCTTCAAGACCGATGCCGCAGAGGTCACCGCCTGGGAGTACTGCAACAAGCACGGACTCTGGAAGTCCAACCAGTGATCCCAGAATCACACATCATCACCGCCCTGTGAACTTCCATCCGGGGCGGCAAACCCTCCTTTAACCCCCGTTGTTCCTTTTCTTAACCTTTTAGTACCTTAGTGCGATATGGGGTCGAACCAAGGGGTCATTCATATGGCAGTGAAGAAGGAAGATGTCGTCAACGATAACTCGAAGGCCAAGGCGAGGCACGCCAAGATCGCCAAGGAGAAAGAGGACGCCGAGAAGATGGCGAAGCAGAAGATCGAGGACGACAAGTGGAAGGCCAAACGTGCGGAGGAGAGGCGCAGGGAGGAGATCAAGAAGCTCCCCAAGGAACAGCGCGCCGAGGCCAAGGCCAAGCTCAAGGAGGACATCCGCAAGAGGAAGGAATCCGAGAAGGAGCAGAAGGCCAAGCTCAAGGAGGACATCCGCAAGAGGAAGGCCGAGGAGAAGGCAGCCGCATCCGCCGCGGCGGCACAGTCCGAGAAACCCGCAGAGGCCCCTG
>JAEDJU010000003.1 GCA_016296195.1 Candidatus Methanomethylophilaceae archaeon
GCGGTGATGGCGTACTTCCTGGTAATGTTCAGGAACTCCTCCCCATACTGCTCCACGAACCTCTGTCCGACACCGACTATGGCGGAGAAATCCTCCACCTTGGTGGGGACGCGTTGAGCCATCTCCCTGAGGGCCTCATCGGAGCATACGTTGGGTATCCTGCCGTTGGCCATCCTGTTCTCAGACCTCAGCCTCTCCCTGAGCTTGTATAGCTCGCTGTAAAGGTCATCTTCCAATCCCATGCGGCGGTCATTGGATTACAGGTTCATGAAATATGTCATCGCGCCCGTAATAAAGGGGAAGGATATACGAGCGTCCATGGTTGAAACCGGAATCAAAGGTATCAGAACCGTCAAAGTGGATGACAGCAACACCGCCGAGGCCCTCGGAAGTGGGACGTTGCCCGTGTTCGCAACCCCTGCCATGATCGCGTTGATCGAGGCCACCGCCAGTCAGAGCGTCGCACCCCACCTGGAGGAGGGTTCCAGCACCGTGGGCACCCATCTGGACATCGCACACTCCGCTGCATCACCTGTTGGTATCGAGGTTACCTGTGAGACGGAGCTCATCGAGGTGGACAGGAGGAGACTGGTGTTCTCCGTCGTTGTCAGGGATTCCGTCGGAGAGGTCGGTTCCGGAACCCATGAGCGGTTCATTGTGGACAACGCCAAGTTCATGTCCAAGGCCAACTCGAAGCTCGAGTGATCCTTTTCCAAACACAGGGGCCCATGGCCCCGTCCCTATCATAATCGTCACATAGGGAGCATCACCGGCAGTATAAGGCATCCGCACAGGACCGTCCTCCCGGTCCCGCATGCGTTGGGGATGAATCCCACGGCCATCGCACCCGCCAGCACCAACAATCCCGGGAGGCCCGTCGTCGTCACCGTCAGTATCAGGAGGAGGATGATTACGGCCTTGTTCAACATCCTCTCATCGATCCTCGTGACCAGGGAGGACATCATGTGTCCCGACCAGATCGTCAGACCGTATCCGAGGACAGATGCGGTTGCTGTGGCCAACAGCAGCATGAGGAAGCCCTCGGACATGAACCCATCGAGTCCATCCCCGAGTATCTCCCCTATGACTATGGCCGATCCTGACCTGCCGCTCCCGGATACGGACAGGGTCACCAGGGAGAGGACAGATGTGACCGTCCCCACCGATGCCACCGTGGAGATGAACCGTTCGGGTCTGTTCTCCGGCATGAAACATGCGGACATGGATGCACCGACCGTCGATGTTATCCCCGGGAACCATCCCGCGATGCAACCTGTCACCACACCTTTGATCCCTGGCATCAGTCCCACCGGGTCCGGTTCATCATCCCTCTGTTCCGGTATCCCCTTCCCTGCGGCAGCCTCCACAAGGACGGGTATCCCGAACAGTCCCGTGAGCATAGGGAACATCAGCGTCCCCTCGCCCAGTATCCCTTCGGCCGGTATGGGCATGAACATGCACATGGCACCTATCGCTCCGGAGAGGATGAAGCATGCCACGCCCCACATCATGTTCCCCTTCCTGCCCTCGTTTAGGATGAGGATCGATGATGCCACGATCAGCACCAACGGTGTAAGTCTGTCCATGACCTCCTCCGCGCCGTTCAGCATCACGTATTGGAGCGGTACGGACAGCACGATCGCAACGGAGCACCCGACAAGACTCCCTATCGCAGCCGCCCTGACGGCCGCCATGCCCCTTCCCTGCAGAACCATGCGGTGTCCTGGCAGGATGGAGACTGCATCTTCGGCGTCCGGTGCACCTATGAACACCGACGGTACGAAATCGATGAACGAGTGGACCACGGATGCGGACATGATGCAACAGCATACAACGGCGGAAACATACTCCGGATCCACCAGCCCAGACAAGGCCGATTCCATCGCTGGATACGACACGAGCATGATGGATGCGAGTGTGTTGACGTGGATCCCGGGTACGAGTCCGGTGAACGTTCCGAGGGACGCACCGATGATCGATGAGATGATGACAAAGGATACTATGGCGGGATCCACGGGATGTGTTCCGTTCCGCGGATCTATAAAGGGTGCACCGTGCGGTAACTCTTACTCCAGGATCACAGGTTTGCCATCGACGACCCCGACACGCAACAGGCTCCTCACGGGAACTCCGAGACGGCCCTCCACGGAACGGATGTCCTTCGATTTGTCGTAGACCACCGATATCCCGGAGACGGTGATACCGTGTGCACCGAGGGCATCCATTATCGCCTCCAATGTTCCGCCCGTGCTCACCACGTCATCGACGAGGACAATCCTGTCCCCTTCGGAGACGCCGTTTATGTACATGGGCGAGTTGGAGTATCCGGTGGTCTGGTCCAGGGCTATCTCACCGGGGAGGCCGTACCGTCTCTTCCTTATCACCGAGAACGGAACCCCTGTGCGGAGCGTGATCCCGGTGGCCAGAGGTATCCCCATGGATTCGGGGGCGAGGACCATGTCACAGTCCAGATCGGTGATGGAGATCAATCCGTCTACGACCTCTCCGAGGAGCTCCCCATCCATCATGGGTATGCCGTCGCTTATGGGGTTCACGAAATACGGATATCCGTTCTTATCCACCACAGGACTTGCAAGGAATGTCTCCCTCAATCTCCTCAACGCGCTCGGCATGGGTTCCGCGATGCAGACTTTTTATTATAGTGTTAGCGGTTCTCGGCTTCAGATAACATGAATGTAGACGAAAGGCTGGCCCTCGTCAAGAGGAACACCGAGGAGGTCGTCACCGATGACGAGCTCCGCGCCCTTCTCACAGAGAAGGAGGAACCCACCGCATACATCGGATTCGAGCCGTCCGGACTCGTCCATCTCGGATGGGTCCTCGTGGCACAGAAGATCAAGGACCTCACCGACGCTGGATTCAAGGTGACCATATTCTGGGCGGATTGGCATGCCTACATCAACGACAAGCTGGGTGGAGACCTTGCCAACATCCAGGCCTGCGCCAGGTACATGGAGGATTGTTTCCTTGCACTGGGCGTTCCCGCTGACAAGGTCCAGTTCAGGTACGCCAGTCAGATGGTCTCCGAGGTACAGTACTGGGAGACCGTCATCAAGGTGGCCAAGGTCACATCCCTGTCGAGGGTAAAGAGGGCCATGACCATCATGGGAAGGTCCGAGGATGAGGCTGAGGTCGACTCATCCAAGATGTTCTACCCCATTCTCCAGGCAACCGACATCTTCTGCATGGGAATGGATGTCGCATACGCCGGACTCGATCAGAGGAGGGCACACATGCTCGCAAGGGATGCGGCCGACAAGCTCGGATGGAAGAAACCCATCGCACTCCACACGCCCCTGCTCCCCGGCCTGAAGGGCGGAAACAGGATGGATCCCGTTGAGTCCAAGATGTCCAAGAGCGATCCCAACGGAAGTGTCAGGATCCATGACACCAGGGACGAGATCGCGGCCAAGATGAAGAAGGCCTACTGTCCCCCGGAGAGGGAGGCAGAGGCTGAGAACCCTGTTCTCATGCTCTGCAAGTACATCCTGTTCCCCAGGAACGGATCCATGCACATCGAGAGGCCCGAGAAGTACGGCGGACCTGTCGACTATGCCACATACGAGGACCTCTGCGAGGCCTACTTCAGTGGTTCCCTGTCCCCCATGGACCTCAAATCCGGTGTGACCGATGGTCTCGCCGAGACCCTCAGACCCGTTAGGGAGTACTTCGATGCGAAGCCCGAGAACTACCAGGCTCTGCTCAAGGTGCTCGAGGGAATAAAGAAGCTCAGATGAGCTCGGAAACAGGAGGGGTGAACCCTCCATCTTTCATCTTCTTGTTCTACAAGGTGTATGTTCCGGATCAGGATTTCTGAAGGCTCTCACGCCTCTTTATCTCGCGGAACACATCCATGGTCCTGCTCATGCAGATGTGCAGCATGGCCTCAGTATCCCCGATTCCGGTGAGTCCCGCTGCCCCGCTGTGTCCTCCGCCATCGGCCATGGTCTCCTTTCCGATACCGGACATTATCTCGCCCAGGTGGATTCCCTTCCTCACAGCCTCCTGGGTGGCCCTGGCGCTAAGACGGAAGTTCTCATCCCTTTGGGAACCCACGAAGACGACATCCGCTCCTGCGGCCATGATGGCCCTGCACGAGGATGCCTCGAAGCTTCCCCCGTAGGATACCGCGACGATCATCTCGCCGACCCTGTCGAATCTCGTGCGCTCTATGGCCTTGAGCATCGCGATCTTCTCGGACATGCTGACGGGAGCCTGGGTGAGGCCCATCGCCTCGTCCATGTCTATGCCGCATCTGACCATGATGTCCGAGAACACAGGCAGCATGCTCGGCCTTGCGAACTGGAAATGTCCGCTGTCTGTGAGCATACCTCCTAGGAGCATCAGCCCCATGTCTCTGTCGATTTCCAGGCCGGCAGCATCGATGAGTTCCTTGACGATCTCGCAACAGGATGTTCTGGTATCATCGCAGTAGAAGGTCTCCACATCCCATTTTCCTGTGGGTTTGTGGTGGTCGATGACTACGGCATCACGGGGTATGTCCATGACTCCTTCCAACTGCTCGGGTGACGATGTGTCCACGATGACAACCTTGTCATAATCACCGAGGTTGCAGTGCTCCAACACATGGACGTCCATCTTCTCCGCAACCATGCGTGCGACACGGTCCAGGCTGTTGGGTGCGAATATATCGGAATCCCCGAAGGCCCTGGATACGGCATACGCTGATCCAAGTGCATCCATGTCGGCATTCCCATGGACCAGTATGACCTTCCTTCCGGTCTTGAGCATCTCTGCGATCTTCCCGAGCATGCCCCGGACGATAAGGATGTTCTAAAAAGTAGTTTCGTAAGGTGGGCGCCCGGAGGCGCCCTTGAAAGGTTCACTTCTTTCCCGTGAGCTTCTGCACCATCTTGTTCTGTCCGAGGCCTGTGATCAGGATATCGGAGTTGTACAGTCTGACGGTTATGAGGATGGTCGCCAGGGCGAAGATCGCCATGTACGCGATTCCCGAGAACACGAGCACATAATCTCCGTACATCAGGGACTGCATGGCCATCATGGGGTGTGAGAACGGGATGGCGAACGTGACCGCCTGTATGACCGCTCCGGACCCATACCATCCGGAGAACATGATCACGAACATGGGGACCATGGCCAGGATGCTGAGGGGCATCGTCATCGTCTGTGCCGATTTGTAGTTCTTGGCGAACGCTCCGAGGATCATGCATATTCCCAGTGCGCATATGATCGCAAGGAACATGGACAACGCGATGAGGGCCCAGTCCATCATGTCGAGTCCAAGGCCGAGTGCCTCCAGATCGATCCCGGAGGACGTTGGCCCCATCATGGCGCCCATGTAGATGCTCATTCCCGCCATGTACGCCAGACCGTAGACCAGTCCCACGATGGCGGCAGCGATGATCTTCCCACTGACGATGGATGTCCTCTTGATGGGCAGGGTCAGGAGTGTCTCCAGTGTCTTGTTCTCCTTCTCGGATCCCATCGAACTGATCACGATGCTTCCGACCATCATTATGATGATCATGATGATCATGGGGACCATCATCGTCTGGCTGGACACCTGGGATGCGATGTCCTGAGGTGTGACACCTGAGTGGGGTTCGCCGTTGACGATGGTGTGCAGTTCGTCTCCACCATGAGTGATGGGGTCGGCCAGGAACTGGTAGACCTTATCGGGGGAGATGCAACCCCTGATGAGGAATCCGGAAAGGTCCGAGTTCATACCGTTGACGACGGCGGAGACCGTGGATGATGATATGGATCCGAACATTCCCGACGGTTCGTAGAGATAATACTCTTGGATGACCACGGGTCTGAGGTCGGTCGTCGAGGATGCCGTGTACAGGTTGTACAGGACGTTCTCAGAGAACGAGGGGTCTATCACTATCAGCGAGTTGATCCCTTCGGATGTCATCAGTTCATAGAAGTCTTTGACACCTTCCACATCGACGACCTTGATGTAGTTGCTGATCTCGTTCTCGGGGACTCCTGCGTAGAGCCTCTCGAGATAATCCGCGGCGCTCCATTCGGATCCATCCTCCAGTGTGACATCTCCGTATTCCCCGTTGGCGATACCGAAGACCGGGAGGGCCTGTGCCTTCTCCACCTCCCCTCCGATGAGTCCGCCCAATCCGGCGAACAGCACGACCATAATCAGGACCGAGATCACTGATCCCGGGGTGAGGAGTTCCCTCAGTTCCTTGCGGATGACATTGGTTATGTCACTCATGCACCCTTCACCGCCTTCACGAAGACCTCTTCCAGGGTTTCCACGTTGAACTGTTCCTTCAGTTCGGCAGGTGTTCCTAGGAGGATCAGGTTACCCTGGTCGACCAGCCCCACCCTGTCACAGAGCATGTCGACCTCGAACATGTTGTGGGATGACATCACCACGGTGACCCCACCTTTGGCGATGTCCCTGATGATCTCCCTGATCTCGTACGCATTGATCACATCCAATCCGGATGTGACCTCGTCCATGATGGCGAGTTTGGGTGAGGGCATGATTGCCCTCGCGATGAGGAGTCTGCGCATCATACCCTTGCTGTAGGTGTCCACCTTGGAATCTATCCTGTCGCCGAGGTCGGCCAGGGCGATACCCTTGGCGACTATCTCGTCCTTCTCCTTACCGGAGGCGAAGAATCTGGCGATGAACTCAAGGTATGCGCGCCCGGTCATATCCTTGTACGCTCCCGCATCCTCGGGCAGGTAGCTGATTATCTCTCTCACGGCCTCCGGTTCCCTGGCCACGTCATGTCCGTATACCTGGATGGAGCCCGATGTTATCTCGAGGAGTGTGGATATCATGCGGAGTGTGGTCGTCTTACCGGCACCGTTGTGTCCTATGAGGCCGAAGATCTCCCCCTCATGGACCGTCAGCGAGATGCCGTGGACGGCCTCCCTGTTCCCGTATGATTTCCGGACGTTCTCCAGTACGAGTGCATCCGTCATGGTCTGTCGGTCGATATCTCCGTATATAAAATCTATCGACAACGGCATATGGAATCGGCGGAATGAGAATAAAACCCTGAGTAGGGGAAGGGGGTTTCACTGCTGGGGCATGTTGCCCATGGCGGTGTTGATGGTCTGCTGGAGAACGGTGTACCTCTCCTTGAGGGAGTTCTCCTGGCGCTCCAGGCTGTTGAGCCTGACGTCCATCATCTCGATGGACTCGTCCACATCCGCTTTCAGGGCGTCGACGTCGTCGACCTTGATGAGAAGGGAGCCTGCGGACTTGTACACTGCGCCTGTGCTCTTGTCCAGTTCCTCCTTGGTCCTGACGAGTTCGCGCCTCTGGGCGTCCATCTGGACCTTCTGGGTGGACACAGCCTGAAGCTGCTGCTGCACCTGCTGGAACTGGGTGATCTGATTCTGAAGCTGGGGGCTGATTCCGTTCATGATCTCACTCTGGTAAGATTATCGATGTCCTCGATGATTCTGATGCATTCCAAGTAGGAATTTATCGCGGCCCTCATGGCCGACGTGTCGGTTGCGGTTATGGTGATGATGGCATCGTCACCTTCCGACCGTATGTCGGTCTCCGTGCGCGGAAGTTCCCTTCCGGCCTCAGGGGAAATGGATGGTACCGCGGCCTGAGCCGCGGCACCTGTAATCCTGAGTGTCGCTCTGAGCATCGCTCAGTCGGACTTGAGGACCTTCTTCACGTTGGGTCTCTCTTTGAAGAAGATCTTTGATCCGCATTTCTCGCACTGGAGTCCCAAAGAGTTAACGTTCCTCACGGGTTCGTTACACTTTGCGCATCTGTACACTCAGATCACCTTGGGATTCACTGCTCGGAAACCTGGGAGAGCTCTTTCTTGGTCTTGGGGCTGTAGGCCTCTGCGGCGAACTTGGTCTCGCAGTGCTTGCAGAACCAGATACCGGAGCTGACCCTCCTGACGGACATGTGGTGGCAGACAGGGCACTCGTGTTTGGCCTTCTGGTTTGCCTCGATGGATTTGATCCTGTTGCGGACGACGACTCCGTACCTTGCTCCGAACCTTCCGGAACTTCCTGCTTTCTGTGTTCTCTTTGACATGGTTGATCACCCGATGATTTTTCTGATTTCCGCACCGATCTCCACGGCCCTGTCGAGGCAGGTGCCGAGTTCTTCCAGTGTGATGGAGCCGCAACCACCTTTCTGCATGGCCCTGAAGTTGCCATTGTCGTCAGTTGTGACGGTAAGGCGGGCGGATGAAATCTGTTCCTCGTCGTAATTTGGGTCTACTATTAAATCGTTACCTATTTTGACCTCTGTGACCGAAATCGGCACGCATGTGATGGGCAGGGGCTTGTTCTCTCCCTTTCCGTACTGCTCACCGGGGATGGTGGCTGATTTGAGGGCACATACGGTGGCCAGGTTGGCTGCATCGAACAGGTTACCGTCGTAGTCCAGGGCGTAGATGTCCACGAAGCACATCCAGACCTCCTCTCCGGGGGTGATGCACAGTGCCTCGACGTCCACCATTCCGGACTCACGGATTCCACGGTCGACGACACGGGCCAGCTCGATCGCGTCCTCCCCGGGGGGTCCGGACTCGAAGCTGGGGTGTGCCATGGGGATGAGCTCGGCACCGGTGGTGAGGACTCCGATGTTGGGTGTGTCGGCGAAGGGTGTTCCGGGTATGATCTTGACTCCCGCGATGACCTCGGTCTTTCCGAGCTTGACCCTGGCGGATCCGTCGGCACTCTCGATGCAGTTCGTCTCGACCTTGATCTTCCTGACGTCGGTCAGTCCACGGCCGTCCTCCCTGGTTCCGGTCTTGAGGAGGTTGACGATGTGGTCGCGCTTGATCTCGGACATGATCTCGCTGCTCATTCGGACACCTCCTGGTGGGATTTGGAGTAGCGTCTCTTGAGGGCATCCTTCTGGATGTCGTAGACCTCGTGGCATGCGTTGACCGCCAGGTCGATGGCGTGGTCGAACTCCTCACGTGTCATGTTACCGTCCATCTGGAGCAGGACGATCTCGTCGGTGGAGGGGACGATGGCGATGGGCACATCGGCCTGTCCGTAATTGTCCTCCTCCTTGTTCAGGTCCAGGAGGACGTGTCCGTCGGCCTTTCCGGCTGCGATCGCGGGGACGATGTCCCTCATGGGGATTCCAGCATCTGCCAGTGCAACAGATGCGGCGGTGAGTCCGGCGCACCTGGTTCCGGCGTTCGCCTGGAGGATCTCGATGTACACATCGATGGATGCACGGGGGTAGAGCTCGGTGAGGACGACCTTCTCCAGTGCCTCGGAGATGATCTTGGAGATCTCGATGGACCTCCTGTCGGGTCCGGGCCTCTTCCTGTCGCTGACGGAGAACGCCTGCATGTTGTACTTGCACTGGACGATCGCCTTCGTGGGATTCTGCAGATGCCTGGGGTGGCACTCCCTGGGTCCGTAGACCGCAGCCAGCACCTTGTTCTTTCCGATCTCCACGTATGCGGATCCGTCCGCGTTGTTGAGGACTCCAGCCTCTATCTTGATGGGCCTGTGTTCCTCGGCGGTCCTGCCGTCGATCCTCATGCCGTTCTCATCAACCAATACCATATCAGTGTGTCCGCTCATGGTCACTCCTCCCCCTCGTCATCTTCGCTCTCGTTCTGAGGGAGCCTGTTCTCGATAAATTCCTTGACTCTGTCTGTGAGGTTGCCGGACTGCGCCTTCTCCTCGATAAGTTTGATGGCCTCGACGGCCACGTCGGCGTTCTCGTCGTCGCCGTCGATCCAGATCATTCCGTTCTGACCCACGGTGATGCGGCAGTCGGTCATGTTCTTCAGCATGGAGATCATGGATCCGCTCTTGCCTATCACCCTGGAGACCTTCGAATGGGAGATCTTGACGAGCCTTCCGCCCTCGATCCTCCTGAGTCCGGAGTCCTTCATGGTGACCTGTATCTTCTTGCTCTCGTCCACGGACAGTACCTTGAGGAGCACAACGTATCCGATGCTCAGGTACCTGGATGTGTCCCCGAACTCGACCTTCCAGGGAACCTCGTTCACATGGAGGGGTGCGGGGTAGGGGGCACCGATATCTACCAACCAGTTTGACGGTCCGATGTCGACGATGACTCCGATGACCGTGTCCCCGGAGGAGGGCATGTAGCAGCCCCTCAGGGGGATGACGCCCACTGTGTTCTGGAAGACGTTCCTGACTCCCATGACACTTGCGCGTACCTTGCCGTCGAGCACGTATGCGTTCTCACCCGGTTTCATCCCCGATGCATCGAGGACATCGCCGGGCACGACGATCTCGCGTGTCTGTCTGGCGTTCCTTTTTTCCATATTATCACTCTCGCGAATGTCAGTTGATGAGCTTCACGGATGCCGAGCCCTTGGTCTTGTGCTTCAGCTTGTCCGTGATCTCGTTTATGAGGCCTGCGGGGATCTCCATGACCCCGATCCACGATCCGTCGGCGGTCCACTCCTCCTTCTCGACGAGTCCGTAGTGGATGATGTCGTCGTAGCAGCGGCCGTAGTCGGATCCGTTGAGCTTGATGGCGATATGGCTTTTCTCGAACCTTATGGGCAGGAGGGGCCTGAGAAGTTTCATGGCCTCATCTATCTCCTTCTCGAGGGGTTTGAACGGGTCCACGTGGAACTTCGCCTCCTCGAGCGCCAGCTCTATCCTCAGCGGAGGGTGCGGCGTCTTGGTCTGGGGGTTGATCGCGTTCGCGGCAATGTATGTGATTATCTGATGTCTCTTCGCCTCGAGCATCTCTTTGCGCTGTTCAGCGGTGATCTGGATCTCGCCCTTCTCGACGATCTTCCTAGCGATCTCCCCGATGTCCTCCGTACCGAAGGCCTCTTTGATCTTGTCCTCTGCGGGTCTGGTCCCCTTGCTGGCGTTCTTGAAGACATCCTCCACCGCCATGTACTCCACGATGTCGAACTGTTTTCCCTGTTTGACCATGTCGAACACTGCCGGGTCCAGGAGGATCTCGAACGTCTCCCCATGGCTCTCCAGCCTCGCCGTTATCGCATCATCAAGGTTGACCATGCCCACACCTCACTGGTTCTCTGCGGGTGCCGATTTCTCGATCAGGGCGGAGATCTCCTCCTCGGAGAGTCTTCTGAACTTCCTGCCGACCTCTGCGACCCCGATCTCCACGGATTCCGCCTTGGGCTTCTCCTCGATCGCGGCACCGAGTGCCCTGAGTCCGAGCACCATGGCATCCTCGAATCCCATGTCGTCCTGGTATTCCTTCTCGAACATCTCCATAACCGCGGGACGTCCGCTTCCGATTCCGGTGGCCTTGTAGGACACGAGGGCTCCGGAGGGATCGGTCTCGAAGAGGTGTACTCCGAGGTCGTCGGTTCCGGCCACGAGGAGTGCGGTTCCGAAGGGGCGTGCACCGCCGTACTGCGTGTAGTTCTGCTTCATGTCGCAGATCTTCTTGACGAGCATCTCCACTCCGATGTTCTCGCCGTAGTTGACCCTGTGGATCTGGGCGTTCTTCCTGGCCTCGTCCACGAGGACCCTGGCATCGGCGACGAGTCCGGATGTCGCGCATCCGATGAAATCATCGATGTCGTGGATCTTCTCTGTGGATTTGGGTTCCAGGAGCCTGCTGACCGACCTCTTGTCGACGATGAGGGCGACCCCGTCTTTGTACTTCACACCGATGGTCGTGGAACCTTTCTTCACGGCCTCACGTGCGTACTCTACTTGGAAAAGCCTTCCGTCGGGGGAGAAGACTGTGATCCCCCTGTCATAAGCCATTTGTCCGGGTTGCATAAATTGCCGCTCCTATAATACTTAACGCGACTGGAATGAGCGTGCACTATAAAGACGTATGCCAGGGGTCCTGCGGCCCCTCCGATCATCCCTTTCTCTTGCGATGCACCCTGAGCTGCGGATACCTGTCGCGTATGGTCCTGAGTGTCCCCGAGGTGACCAGGGATTCGGATCCGGGCCATCTGGCGTGTATCCTGTTCCCGAGTTCCTCCAGCCCGGAGGGCTCCGTCCTTATCACCGCCATGCCCGAGAAGCATGAGACGACCTTAATCTGGGGCAGGGGAGGTTCCGCGGAGACGGCTTCCAGTACATCGTCCCATCTGGTGTCCTCGGGCACCGTGTAGACGATGTAGCGCCTCCTTCCGCGAACGGACTTCACGACCATGTGTCCGCTGAGAGGTTGATTCGTTATAACACTTCGCAGTCCTCCCGTCCGCTCCGCGACCTAGCAGATGTCCAAAAAAGGGGTAGTTGTCGGAGAGGGTCGGTGCGGGCACATTCCACCGGGCCTAGTATTACGATTTTTATTTTCGTAACATCGAATGGTTGGATGGACCCATCTCCATCCGTAGAGGATAGCCAGCGTACGTTTAGACCATCGTTTTGCAAAGTTCAGATATAAAATCCTATTCTATATTCAATCGGTTGGATTTCATGGAAAAAATACTTCGTCTTTTATCGAAGTAAATGCGATTTTGCCACTCTAATTCAAGTTGAATTATCCTTTCAGATAAATCATTTTTCACGCTTTTTCGGAATGTCTGGCTATGCTCTTTTTAGCCTACCCTAAAAATTTTAGATGGATTTTTTAATTCCGATTTTGAAATGCGTGATTAAAAGACTTCTATAATATATGTATTTTGTTTGCTATCTATTAATATACCCTGCCCGCATTACTCGAAACCATTCCAAACACCATTTGGTAAACGGAGGCAATGATTTGAGTAAATCGGCATTGGTTATCGGTGGAGGAATTGCGGGAATCCAGGCATCCCTGGATCTTGCAGACAGGGGCATCCATGTCTACCTGGTAGAGAAAGACGCTACCATCGGTGGAGTGATGTGCCGTCTGGACAAGACGTTCCCTACGAACGACTGTTCCGCATGTATCCTCTCGCCTAAAATGGCGGACTGTAACGGACACCCCAACATCACGACCCTGACCTACCACGAGGTCAAGAAGGTCGAGGGAAAGGCGGGAGACTTCAAGGTCACAGTTCTCAAGAAAGCAAGGTACGTCAACCCCAAGGAGTGTACCGGATGCGGAGACTGTCTCGCAAAATGTCCTGTTAAGAACATTCCTGACAAGTACGAGTTCGGACTCACCACCAGGAAAGCAATCTACATCCCCCACGCACAGGCCGTTCCCCGTGTCGCAGTCATCGACAAGGATTACTGTAACATGATCAAGAAGGGAAAGTGCGGACTCTGCGCTAAGAACTGCGGTAAGGGAGCTATCCACTACGACGACAAGGATGAGGAGATCGTCCTCGAGGTCGGATCCATCATCGCCGCACCCGGATTCAAGGTCTGGGACGCACACGTCGCAACCGAGTACGGATACGGCAGGTTCCAGAATGTCGTCACCGCAATCGAGTACGAGAGGATCATGTGCGCATCCGGACCCCACAGAGGTCACATCGTCGTTCCCTCCTCCGGAGAGGAGCCCAAGAAGATCGCATACATCCAGTGCTGCGGATCCAGGTCCGAGAAGAAGAACTGGAAGAAGTACTGCTCGTCCGTTTGCTGTATGTACGCGACCAAACAGGCGATCATCACCAAGGAGCACTCCGACGTCCAGGAGGACATCTTCTTCATGGACATCAGGTCCTACGGAAAGGAGTTCGAGGCCTACATCCACAGGGGAGAGGACGAGTACGGAATCAAGATGCACAGGGGAGCCCGTGTGTCCAACGTCGAGGAGGACCCCGTCACAAAGAAGCTCACCATCAACTACACCGATGATGAGAACAACGGAGTCTCCGAGGAGTTCGACATGGTCGTCCTGTCCGTCGGACTCGCACCCCCGGAGGGAGCAGAGGAGTTCGCAGAGACACTCGGAATCGAGCTCAACCAGTACGGATTCTGTAAGACCACCGTCTACCACCCCCTCGAGACAACCAGAGAGGGTATCTTCGTGACCGGTGCCTTCGCCGCACCCAAGGACATCCCCACATCCGTCGCCGAGGCATGCGGATCCTCCGCAAAGGCCGGAGCATGGATCGTCGATGAGAACTTCGAGCCCTGTGCACCCAAGGTGTACCCCGAGGAGAAGGAAGTCATCGGAAAGGAGGCCAGGGTCGGAGTTTGGGTCTGCCACTGCGGTATCAACATCGGAGCCGTCGTTGACGTTCCCTCCGTCGTCGAGTACGCCAAGACCCTGCCCAACGTCGTCATGGCCACCGAGTCCCAGTACGCATGCGCACAGGACTGCCTCGATGCAATCTCCAACGCTATCCAGGAGCACGACCTCAACAGGGTCGTCGTCGCATCCTGTACCCCCAGGACCCACGAGCCCCTCTTCAGGGAGGCTTGCAGGAACGGTGGACTGAACAAATACCTCTGCAACATGGCAAACATCCGTGACCAGTGCTCCTGGATCCACATGCACGAGCACGAGGCAGCCACCAAGAAGGCAAAGGACCTCCTGAGGATGGCAATCGCAAAGGCATGCCTGCTCGAGCCCCTCGTCGGATCCGAGATCCCCGTCACCAACGCCGCAGCAGTCATCGGTGGAGGAATCACCGGAATGACCGCCGCACTGGACATCGCAGCCCAGGGCTACCCCGTCCACCTCGTCGAGAGGGAGAAGGAGCTCGGAGGATTCGCACGCAACTTCCGCCACAAAGAGGACGGAGTCAAGGTGTCCGACTTCCTCGCAGAGACCATCAAGAAGGTCGAGGACAACAAGCTCATCTCCGTGCACAAGGGAGTCACCGTCAAGGACATCCCCGGATACGTCGGTAACTTCAAGCTCCAGCTGACCAACGGCGAGGAGTACCCTGTCGGAACCGTCCTGTTCGCAGTCGGAGCCGGAGCCTACGAGCCCAAGGAGTACAACAACGGAAAGGACCCCAAGGTCATGACCCAGGTCGTCGCAGAGAAGAAGATCGATGACGGCAAGTTCAACGCCGAGAACGTCGTCTTCATCCAGTGCGTCGGATCCAGGAACGACGAGGTCCACTACTGTTCCCGTGTCTGCTGTGCCGCATCCCTGCGCATGGCGATCCAGATCAAGATGAACAACCCCATGGCCAACGTGTCCATCGTCCACAAGGACATCAGGACATACGGATTCCGCGAGGAGCTGTACACCAGGGCCTGCCAGATGGGAGTCAAATTCCTCAGGTACCCTGTCAACAACGATATGCCCGCATACGACGGCAACGTCGTGAAGGCATACGATGCAACCCTCGGAGCAGAGGTCGAGATCCCCGCAGACGCGGTCATCCTCGCCGCCGGAATCACCCCCATGAGGGAGGAGAAGGAGAACCTCGCCAAGATGGTCAAGGTCCCCATCTCCAAGGATGGATTCTACTTCGAGGCCCACCAGAAGCTCAGGCCCGTCGACTTCGCAACCGAGGGAGTCTACGTCGCAGGAGCCGCACACTGGCCCAAGTTCATGGATGAGTGTATCGCACAGGCATCCGGAGCCGCCTCCAGGATGCTGACCGTCATCTCCAAGGACAAGCTCATCTCCGAGGGAATCGTCGCCTGCGCCAACTGGGACATGTGCGATGGATGCGGAGTCTGTGTCGGATGCTGTGATTACAACGCCATCACCCTGGTCGAGCAGCCCAACGGAACCCTCAAGAGCAACGTCAACGCCGGACTGTGCAAGGGATGCGGATGCTGTGTCGCTTCCTGTCCTGCCGGAGCCATGGAGCAGAGAGGATTCAGGAGCAAGCAGATCATCGCAGAGATCGATGCTTGTCTGGACTACCCCGTAGGAGGAGAGTGATTACAATGGCAGACTTTGAACCTAGGATCGTCGCATTCTGCTGCAACTGGTGTTCCTACGCGGGAGCCGACGGAGCAGGAGTTGCAAGACTTCAGATGCCCACCAACTTCCGTATCATCAGGACCATGTGCTCCGCACGTGTCGATCCCGAGTTCGTCCTCAGGGCGTTCTCCAAGGGAGCCGACGGAGTCGTCGTCCTCGGATGCCACCCCGCAGACTGCCACTACATCGGTGGTAACTACAGGGCCAGGAGAAGAATCGCACTGCTGAGGATGGTCCTCGAGCAGTACGGATTCGATCCCAAGAGACTCAAACTCGAGTGGGTTTCCGCTTCCGAGGGAGAGAAATTCCAGAAGACCATCGTCGAGTTCGTTGACACGATCAAGGCACTCGGACCCACCCCCCTGCAGAAGGAGGCGAACTAAATGGGATTCTTTGACAAGCTGTTCAAGAAAGACGAGAAGGGAGCAGCACCCGCAGCCCCCGTTGAGAAGAAGGAGCCCGTCTCCACGAAGGCATCCTTCAAAGCCGAGCCCGCAGCCGCTCCCGCAGCAGAGGCCCCCAAGGCCTGCTCTTGCTCCTGTTCCGACAAGAAGGTCGACGAGACCGTCGGACTCCAGGCAGCAGACCTCGGAGAGCTCCTCCCCGGTGCACCCAAGAACGGAAAGATCAAGCTCGCAATCTACTGGGCCGCAGCCTGCGGTGGATGCGACGTCTCCCTCCTGGACACCCACGAGAGGATCCTCACCATCGGAGACATGGCCGACATCGTCATGTGGCCCATCGCAGCCGACGGAAAAGAGAAGGACATCGAGGCAATGAACGATGGCGACATCACCGTCTCCATCATCTCCGGAGCCGTCAGGAACTCCGAGAACGAGCACATGGTCAAACTTCTGAGGAAGAAGTCCAAGATCGTCGTGTGCTACGGAACCTGCGCATGCTTCGGTGGAAGCCCCGCACTCGCCAACCTGGTCACCGGCGGAGCCGATGAGATCCTGGACTACGTCTACGCGAAGACCACCTCTTCCGCAAGCTTCCAGGCCGACTACCACGCCGACAAGCCCGTGATCCCCCAGACCTCCTACCAGGCCCCCGAGGGAGAGCTCACAATCCCCACATTGTACAATACCGTCAAGACCCTCGATCAGGTCATCGACGTCGACTACTATGTGCCCGGATGCCCTCCCCTCCCCGAGACCATCAGCCAGATGCTGAAGGCGGTCATGGACTTCGCGTACAACGATGTGCCTCTGCCCCCCAAGGGAACAATGATCGGAGTCACCACCAAGACTCTGTGCGAGGAGTGCCCCAGGAAGAAGGAGAACGCAAGGATCACCAAGATCTGCGAGCCTCACGAGGTCGATGTCAAGGACGGAGTCTGTCTCATGGATCAGGGAATCCTGTGCCTCGGACCCGCAACCGTCGGAGGATGCGGAGCCAGGTGTACAAAGGTCGGACAGCCCTGCCGTGGATGCTACGGACCCACAGAGCACGTTCAGGAGCAGGGAGCAAGTATGTTCACTGCAGTCGCATCTCTCTTCCCCGTCCTGGACGCGGACCCCACCTGCGGTGAGGACGAGATCATCAAGATCATGAGCGAGATCAAGGATCCCCTCGGATACTTCTACGCATTCACCCTGGGCAAGTCCCTGATCAAGAAGGCAGTTAAGGAGACAGGAGGTCAGTAAATGGCAGCACCTATCATTTGGGATGACAAGAAGAAAGTCACAGAGAAGCGCGTGACCGTCGACCCCATCACCCGTCTCGAGGGACACGGAAAGATCGAGATCTTCCTCGACGACAAGGGAGACGTCACCAACGCATACTGGCAGGTCCCCGAGCTGAGAGGCTTCGAGAGATTCTGCATCGGAAGGAAAGTAACCGAGCTGAACCAGATCACCGCAAGGCTCTGCGGTGTGTGCCCCGGTGCACACCACATGGCCGCCACCAAGGCGATCGACGGATGCTACAACACGAAGCCCACCGAGACCGCGTTCCTCATCAGGGACACGTTCTACAACGCACACTTCGTGCACAGCCACATCGCGCACTTCTACGCACTGGCAGCACCCGACTTCGTCTGCGGACCTGGAGCCCCTGCAGCCGAGAGGAACGTCCTCGGTGTCGTCGGACACGTCGGACTGGAGCTCGGAGGCGCGGTTCTCAAGACCCGCAGGGAGGCCCAGCAGATCCAGGCCATCATCGGAGGAAAGCCCACCCACCCCCTCATGGGAGTTCCCGGTGGAGTCTCCAAGGCCATCAGCAAAGAGGAGCAGAAGGAGATCATCGGCTACGCCGAGGATATGGTCGAGTTCGCCAAGACCTCTCTGAAGGTCTTCAAGGACGTCGTCCTCGCCAACAAGGAGTACATGGACATCGTCCTGAACCCCGATCTCTACTACCACGAGACCTACCACATGGGACTCGTCAACGACAAGGAGCAGTTCGAGATCCACGAGGGTAAGGTCAAGGTCATCGACCAGAAGGGCGCAGATGTCGTCAAATACGACCCCTACGACTACCTCGACTACATCGCCGAGGCCGTCGAGCCCTGGTCCTACGAGAAGTTCCCCTACCTGAGGAAACCCGGATACAAGGGACTCGTCGACGGACCCGACAGCGGACTGTACAGGGCAACACCCCTCTCCAGGCTCAACGTCGCCAAGGAGATGCCCACACCTATCGCACAGGAGGCATTCCTCGAGTACCGCGGAATCCTCAAGGATGCCGGAGTCGAGGGACCCTGCCAGCACACCCTGGTCACCCACTGGGCAAGGATCATCGAGATGATCTGCTGCGCAGAGAAGTGTCTCCAGGACGCTCAGAACCCCGACCTCGTCAACGGTGACATCAAACAGAAGGATGTTGTTGCCGGCGGACGTGGAGTCGGATGTGTCGAGGCCCCCAGGGGAACCCTCACCCACGACTACACCTGTGACGAGAACGGAATCGTCACCGCCTGTAACATGGTCGTCGGAACCACCAACAACAACGGACCCATCTGTATGGACGTTGCCAAGGTGGCAAAGGCACTCATCCACAACTTCGAGGTCTCTCCCGGTCTGCTGAACATGGTTGAGATGGCGTTCAGGGCATACGACCCCTGCAACTCCTGTGCAACCCACAGCCTGCCCGGACAGATGCCTCTGACCGCGGTCATCAAGAACGCGGACGGATCTGTCTACGACACCATCACCCGCAACTGAAGGTGAAAACCGAGGGGATCCTCCCCTCTTCTCAAAAACCCTTTATGACGTCCCCTTCGGGCTTTAGTTGGGGACGTCAGCTGTATTTCGCCCTTTTCTTCGGAGATGGTCTGAAACGGTTGTTCTCACGACCGCTCACCATCAGATCCGAACGTTTCCCCAGATCGATCCCGTCCAGAAGATACAGGCGGGCGTTGTCCAGGTCGAGAAGGTCACTGTTCAACACGGGGCCCAGAAGGTCCTCTCCGATGACGTTCACAGGGGATCCGCCGAGCATCCTGTTGAACGCAGGGATCACAAGGAATCTCTCGGGAAGTTTCGGATACCTCTCATCGGGAGTTCCGTTGAACGATCCCCTGAACCAGCACGGTTCGGTCATATGGCGCCCCACTCCATCGCAGAACATGACTGCTGGGTGATTGTGTGCCATCACAAGGGTACTGCAATCCATGACGTCTTCTGATGGCCATGTGTGCCCATGGATGAATCCCGTATCGCCGATCTTCAATCCGGATGCCGGACGGATCTTCACCCTCGATGGAAGGAACTCCTCTATCTGTGTGTCGTGATTGCCACGGACCACATCTATGATGTCGAAGCGTTCGAACAACCTTTCGAAGAAATCGGGGATCTCCGCATATTCCTGCTTGGTGGAACCCGGTACGGAATCTTTCACATCACCTATGACGATGAGTCTATTGACATCATCTTCAGATGCCTCCATGATGGCGTTGAACATGTCGGATGTATGGGATACAAGATGGAACCCTTTCGATCTGAGATGTGATTCCACGCCTATGTGGAGGTCTCCGATGACGAGGTTCGTATCAGCCTTCAAGGCAGGGATCCCATAGACCGGTTGTAGATCCATGATCACTCCAGATATGCTTTGAGAACAGACGGGATCTTCTCGATGACATCGGTGGCTATAAGCCCGTACGACCTCTCTTCGAATGCCATCTCTCCTGCTTTCCCCGATATGAAGGCTCCGACACATGCGGCATCGAAAGGGCTCATCCCCTTTGATAGGAGGCCCGCAACGGTTCCTGAGAGGACATCTCCCGTACCGGCACCTGTCATGGCGGGGGTTCCGGTTCTGTTGGTCCTGATATGGTTCCCATCCGAAACAACATCCTCCTTTCCCTTCCTGAGTATGATGGCATGGATCCTCGCCGACAGATCGGATTGGCCGATACCTTCGGGATTCAGCCTGTTGTATTCTCCTGAATGCGGTGTGACGATGGTATCCTTTGGAAGCTCCATCCCTGCAACCGCGGTTATCCCGTCGGCATCTATCACCATGGGAACCTCACATTCTTCCACGAAACGGCGTACCGCCTGTATCGTCTCAGAGGATGTTCCCAGTCCAGGCCCTATCAGGACCGCATCATATTGTTTCGATTCATCCAGAAGCTCCGATACAGATTCCATGGACAGATGATCTCCTGGGAGACGGGTGACCATGAGCACAGGTGACGAGAGCGAGATGATCGTTGCGGAGGATTCCGGGGTGAACACGCGTACTATATCTGTGCCCACGCGTAATGCAGCTAGTGATGACATTATCGGTGCGCCGAAATACGGCCCTCCGGCGATGACCATGAGTCTTCCGTTCTGACCCTTGTGACTATCCTTTCCGGGAACGGGATATCTCAGCATATCTCCCGGACCTATGATCGAGGATGCCTCCGTCGGAATGCCTATGTCCGCAACTATGATCTCCCCACAGTTGGAAATATCCATTCCAATCTTCACATCATGGAATGTGATGGTGTGTGAGGGTCTTATCGCCAGATCCGTTCCGAGTCCGGATGGGATGTCAACCGAGATGATTGTCTTCCCGGATTCGTTGGCATCGATTATGAATTGTCTGTATGGGTCTCTCACGGTTCCGGAGATCCCCGTTCCGAGGGCACAATCCACGATGACATCGCTCTGATCTATACAGTCTCCTGAATACATCGAGATGTCACATTCGAGGAGAGAGTATCTCTCCCGGGCGATGTCCGTGTGTATCTGGGAAGCCTTCTTCAGAAGGGCGATCTTGACCCTCGACGGATCCATACGGAGTGCAGCAGCGAAGCCGTCACCACCGTTGTTTCCAGGGCCACAGACGAAAAGGATCCTTTCGGAAGGATAGTTGGAATCGAGGAAATCCGCGATGGCTGATCCTGCATTGTCCATGAGTGAGGCCACCGGAACACCGAGGGCCTCGGAGTTCGCATCCAGAACTCTGGAGTCGGTGGCCGAGATCATTGGATCACTTCTTTTTGTTCTGTACCAGGATCTCTCCGATCTTGGGTAGGAGTTCCGTTTTAGACATGACTCCTCTCTCCACACGAACGCATCCGTGACGGTCACGAGGTGATTTCGGATAGGACATGTCCTCCATGATTTCATATTCCAGGTCTAGGATCATGGCACCCTTGGCGATGATGTCCAGATCTGGATTCTCGACGCAGAGGTCCTTCGGAAGTCTCCTTCCCTCGGCTCTGGTGCGGTTGATGTCGAAGTATTCTGGCCAGAGCGTTATGGCAACGTCTGCATCATAGGTCATGTGCAGGGCATCAATATCGTCTAGATAAAATCTTGCCGTGAATGGATTGAAGAAATCGTTGCCCCCGAAGGGGCGGTAAGTGGTTTGTGTCAATGTGATTACTCAAGCAGGACTGCGTTGATTGCCCCATCCTGGCCAGGCCTGGATGTGACGACGGCGTCACCGATCTCGGTGGTGATGGTGGCACCTTTGTTCATGATGTTACGCTGAACGTAGTTAGGATCAGCGGGGTTCGTCTTAACGGTCAGGATCTTGACCTTCTTGACGGTGTTCGTCTTCTTGTCGACGACGTTTGCGTACTCTGCGCTGAGCATACCAACCTTGACACTTCCGCCGGCTCCGCGATACTGCTTGAGGCTCTGTGCACCGATCTTGGTGAACTGCTTCTCTCTGCCGATCTCGAACTTTCTCTTACCCTTGTTGGCGACAAGCCTGCCACCAGTGGGCTTCCTGTTGGATTTACCCTGCCAAAGTGCCATTGTAATCGAGCATGCTAATCATGGTTCCCTATTTAAAACTAACTATAAAGTAAAAGGTTTGTATTAGTGGTTTTCAGGCATCAAGGGGTCCTTTCAACAGTACCTTGACATCTCCATCGATTATTTCCACGATCGCGCAACGACCTTCCTTCGCCGCACCCGGGTTGACGAAGATGGTTCCGCCGATGGCCTTCACACCGATTGCCTCGTGCACATGTCCGGAGAGGGCGAGGATGGGATGGAACTCATCCACGATCTCCTTGACCGCAGGACTTCCGACATTGAGTCCGGAGGGAATCTCATCCAGGATACCGTACGAGGGGACATGCGTCATCAGGATCATGCCCTGGCTGGCATTCTTCCTGAGGCCGTCGCGAAGTTCGTCCTCGGTCAGTTCGAAGGTGGTGTTGAATATCGTTATGTTGGATCCTCCCAGTCCGACCAGGTGATATCCGTCGATGTCCGCTGCCTTTCCGTGCATATCCACGGCCACGGATGAGATCTTCTCGGGCATGTCGCGGGGATCGCAGTTTCCGGGGATCACATAGACCTTCGACCTAATGGATGAGATGAGTTCCACAGCATCGTCAGAGGTACCGAAATCGGTGACATCTCCGAGGCAGAGCACGAACTCGAGATCGTTCTTCTCAATCTGGTCGTTTATCCAATCAATGGCAGAACGTTTCTGATGCAAGTCCGTTATGACCAGGAATTTCATGAGACCGAATCCGATGGAGGGTAGATAATTTCTTCCAGCGAATATAGGTAAAATATTCTGATAGTGGCCACCCTACGCTTTCCGGGAATATGCCCCCTTATATGTGTACGAAGGGATTCACACATCATGGCAGTTGTGGCAGTGGTCTCCAGTCCCCGCAGGGACGGTAGCGGGGACATGATAGCGAACAGGATATGCGATGGGATAAGGGCCAATGGGAAGGACGTCATTATGTTCCATCTCAACGACATGGTGTCCTTCAGACAATGTCAGAACTGTGAAGCCTGCAAGAGGGGCGGAAGGTGTGTGTTGGACGATGACATCTCTCCTATAATCGAATCCATACGCGATGCCGAAGGTCTGGTCATCGCATCATCCATAGAGTTCAATGAGGTGAACGGGCTGTTCAAGATGCTGCTCGACAGGTTCTACTGTTTTCTCGACATGAATGCGAGCACCATCCTTCCGAAGGGTAAGAAGCTCGCCACGGTAATAACGGCGGGTCTGGATTCCGACAGTGCCGAACGTGTCTCGAAGAACCTCGAGAAGGTTTTCTCGGAGCATTTCTTCTTCGAACCGGTCGGACGCATCGCATACACCAACTGGATGATGCCAGCGGGGATGCCCGTGGACGAGGATGTGATGTCGGAGGCAGAGGGTATCGGCAGGTCGTTCTGATGAATGTAAGGGATCGTGGGATCACAGGTCCTTCTCCATAATGATCTGTGTGTACTCCCTTCCCCTGACGCGGTCCACCTCGCGATAACCTCTCTGATGATAGAGGGATATGGCCCCTGTGTTGAGGCAGTTGACCTCCAAGAACATGGTGTCGGCACCCATTCCGTGGGCCAATCCCTCCACTTCCTGCATGCATTTCCCTCCGATCCCCTTTCCACGGTAATCCGGGAACAGGTAGAGTTTGCTGAAATGCCCTCTGTTGCCATCAACCTCGAAGGCGAGATATCCTGCACGGGATCCGTCATCGTCCAGGATGTATGCGTACCTGGAGCCTGCGGTCAGTTGGTCCCTTATCTTTTCCGGCGTCTGACAACTCTCTATGAACATCTCCAAGCCCTCGTCAGACACATACTTGTAAACCTCGAAGAAGAGTTCACGGGCGATTCTGGCAATTTCCTCCGCAGCCTCCGGTCCGACCCATTGGAGTTCCATGGACGATCATCACAGACGATGACGATAACCGTTGTGGAGAACACCTCGGTCGATCGGGAGACGGGTGATATCGGAAAAGATAAGAGATGCAAACATGGAAGAATCATGGCGTGGAGAGGGGTCCACTGAACCCCCCTGCAGCCAGATAGTAGGGGAAATCCGTTCAATCGCTCACTCTCCGTCAATCAACGATGCGGCGGTCTCGAGGATGGCCTTCTCGGACCTCTGGCGGGCGTAGTAGCGCTCTGTGGTCTTGGTGGAGTTGTGACCCATGTTCACGCTGACGTTCTCGATGGAGACGCCCCTGTCCTTGAGGTACTGGCCGTAGGTCCTGCGGCACATGCGGCCGTCGAACTCGATGCCCGAGAGCTCCTCGGCCCTTTGACGGATCTGGCGGATGGTCTTGTCCGTCAGCTTTCTGAAGTCCTCGAGGGCGAAGAAAACGTAGTCGGACTCG
>JAEDJU010000108.1 GCA_016296195.1 Candidatus Methanomethylophilaceae archaeon
CCTACCCCTTCTCCCGACATATGGCCACCTGGTTTCCGGTCACTATCTCACATTCCCATATATGTAATATGGTGAATAGTTGGGGCAATCTTGATGGGGCCTGTGCATGAGCTCATCGACCGGGAAACCTTCCCATCCATCTGCGGGGTATCTCGGATGAAAAGGGATCGACCATCATGCAAACGGGGCTGGGCCTCATTTCAGTCGAGAGAACATCATCTCCGAAGTTTTTTAGCCAGAGATGTTCATCTTAACCCCGTTCCATGGATTTTACCCTGATGCACAAGGATGTCTCCGTTGCGGAGATGGTCTTCGACGATGAGGGATCGTTGATGAAGACCAGAGACATACACTCTCCAGAACACATGCCATATGGAACCTATACAGACGGTTTCCTGGACGGAAACATGATGAAAACCTGGTGGAAAAGCAGGTCGATTCCTGCAAGCCGTCCTGGGCTGGAAGACCTTCTGGAGATATCGGGCACATCGGACATCGGTCCAATCATTCTCAAATCGTTGGGATTGAGCCTATCCGATCATTACTGGATCAAACCTTTCGGATCGGAGCTGTCATGGCGGGACGTCAACTATTTTGAGAATGACTTCTCGGATGATATAGGGGATCTCCTGTTCGGTACGGGATGTGTAGGGGGCGAGTTCAGTTTCTCATCACCTGATGCCACATCAGATGGTGTTCTCCGTAAGAGATGGAAGATCATAGACGGAAGAAGATGTCTGATCAAAGGAGGCGCCCTTCCATACCATCAGGAACCATTCAATGAGGTCATAGCATCGAAGATCATGTTGATTCTCGGAGTTCGGCATGTGGGATACGAACTGATCCGGGATGGGAGACATATCTACAGCTGCTGTGAGGACATGGTCGATACTCATACAGAACTGATCCCTGCTTCACGCGTGTGCATGGTGTCCAGGAAATCCAATAATCAGAATTGGTTCGATCACTACCTGGCCGTCTGCAAGGACCACTGCCTGGATGTTCGTGACGATATCGAGAGGATGATGATCGTCGATTACATCATATGTAACCGTGACCGCCATTTCAACAACTTCGGGATCATCCGTGATTCCGATTCCCTATCCTGGATCATGACGGCACCGGTGTTCGACAGCGGGTCGTCGTTGGGTTCCAACATCGGTACCGAGATGTTCGATCACGGTTTCTTCGAGGAATGCAAACCGTTCGCGAAGAGCTTCAACGAACAGATGAAGCTGATCTCATCGTACGATTGGCTGGATCGTGAGTCGCTGGAATCCATACCATCGATCGTGGAGGAGGTCCTTTCCGATTCCAATGGTTGGTATCTGCCGGAACGTACGGTGAAGATCAGGAAACTGGTGGAATCCAGGATATCGACCCTGATCGACAGACTGTGATCTCCGAAACGAGGACCTGTATCAATCATGATATGAGATGCCTTCTTCGCGATTCGGATGTGATGTCCGGATTGTTCCGGATGGCCGCCCCAAGGATACCACCCACCAGATCGAGGTCTTCGTTTCATACAGGCACATCGACAGGGAATAAGGGCAATCTGCTATCACCGTCTCCGGCGTTACCTATATAACAAAGAAGATTGTCGGTCGGCCCATGCGGATCGCGGCCGTTTTGATAGACAGATGCCAGAACAAGAAATGCAATCACGAGTGCGAGAGGTTCTGCCCCCTCAACAGGACAGGGGTGGAATGCGTCACGTTCGGTGAGAGGGGAAAGCCCGTCATCTCCGAGACCCTCTGCCAGGGTTGCGGTATCTGCGTCAACAAGTGCCAGTTCGATGCCGTCAAGATCATAGGACTCGCCGACGAACTGAAGGAGGAGATGATCCACCAGTACGGCGAGAACTCCTTCCGCCTCTACAGGCTCCCTGTCCCCAAGAAGGGACTCGTGACCGGTATCCTGGGACCCAACGGAATCGGAAAGACCACCGCAATCAAGATGCTCTCCGGTGTGGAGGTCCCCAACCTCGGAAACTACGAGAACCCTCCCTCCAAGGAGGAGGTCCTCAAGCACTTCGCAGGTACCGAACTCCACGACTACCTGGAGAACGTCTACGCCGGGAAGGTGAAGACCGCGATCAAACCCCAGTACGTGGACAAGCTCCCCCTCACCGCCAAGGGAGTGGTCAGGGACCTGCTCTCCAAGGTGCAGGACCGCATGACCATCGACGAGGCCGCGGAGCTGTTCGACCTCACCGAGGTCCTGGACAGGGAACTGAACAAACTGTCCGGAGGAGAGCTGCAGCGCCTCGCCATGGCCGCGACCATGATGAAGGAGGCCGACGTCTACTTCTTCGACGAGCCCACATCCTACCTGGACATCTACCAGAGGGTCAAGATGGCCCGTCTCATCAAGAAACTGAGCGAGGACAAGCAGGTCATGGTCATCGAGCACGACCTGGCCATCCTCGATTTCCTTGCGGACAATGTGAACGTCGTGTATGGATCCGAGGGAGCGTACGGAGTGTTCACCCTGGCCAGACAGGTCAGGACCGCCATCAACGTCTATCTGGACGGATACCTGCCCGAGGAGAACATCAGGTTCAGGGACAGGCCCATCGAGTTCGAGGCATCCCCTCCCAGGGGAGACTGGCAGACCGCCGACCTGATCAAGTTCGACAGCCTCCAGAAGGACTTCGGGGAATTCAAGCTGGACATATCCGGAGGATCCGTCAAGATCGGAGAGTCCGTGGGTATCGTCGGTCCGAATGCGACAGGAAAGACGACGTTCGTCAAGATCCTCGCCGGTGCCATCGAGGCCGATTCCGGAGAGCTCGACGGAAAGGTCAAGGTGTCATACAAACCCCAGTACATCACCGGTGACTTCGACGGAACCGTACAGGACCTCCTGTATGCGAAGGCGTACGAGACGGTGAACTCCGGATTCTTCAACGGGGAGGTCATCGAGCCCCTCGGAATCAAGTACCTGATGGACAAGCAGGTCGCCAACCTCTCGGGAGGAGAGCTGCAGCGTGTGGCCATCACCCTGTGCCTTGCGACCGAGGCCGACATGTACCTCTTCGACGAGCCCTCGGCATACCTGGATTCCAACCAGAGGATGAACGCGGCCAAGACCATCAGGAGGATGATGGAGAAGACCGGCCGCAGCGCCATGATCGTCGACCACGACATCTACTTCCTGGACATGGTCTCCGACTCCATGATGGTCTTCGGAGGGGAGCCCGGACACCACGGTATCGGTGACGGACCCTTCGACATGCGCGAGGGAATGAACAGGTTCCTCGATGCGGTGGACATCACCTTCAGGAGGGACGCCGACACCCACAGGCCCAGGATCAACAAACCCGACTCCAGGCTCGACAGGGAGCAGAAATCCAAGGGCGAGTACTACTACGCCTGAGGAGCATCTTCCATGGCAGGATATTAATAGAGGAATTAACGGTGATGAGGCCCATGGGAAAAGCCGACACCCACATCCATACCGAATACTCCGGATTCTCGTACCTCGGGGTCATGAAGTTCCCCGAGTCCGTGACCACCCCGGAGCAGCAGGTGGAGAAGGCCCGTAAGAACGGGATGGATGTGCTCGGCATCACCGACCACGACGAGACCAAGGGAGCGTTCATCGGCCAGAAGTACGCCGAACGCTACAAGGACATCGAGGTTATCGTCGGAGAGGAGGTGACCACCGCCGACGGTGAGGTCATAGGTCTGTTCCTGACGGAGAAGATCCCCAAGGGGCTTCCCGTGGAGGAGACCATCGACATCATCAGGTCCCAGGGCGGACTCGTCATCGCACCCCATCCCTTCAGTTTCCATGTCTTCGGACTGAAGGAACAGATCTTCAACCTTGACATAGACGGCTTCGAGACCATCAACGGCGGACATCCCGACAGATACTCCAACCACTTCGCACAGAAGGTCATGGATGCCTATCCCGGAAGATGGGCGGCCATGTCCGGCAGCGATGCGCATTCCCTGTACACATCCGGATTCAACTGGACCGAGTTCGATGGCAACACCGCGGAAGACTTCAGGAAGGCTGTCCTGAACAAGAGGACACGTGCCGTGGGGGTTCCCGCCAACGTCTTCACCCAGG
This sequence comes from Candidatus Methanomethylophilaceae archaeon, assembly GCA_016296195.1. Classification (GTDB taxonomy): domain Archaea; phylum Thermoplasmatota; class Thermoplasmata; order Methanomassiliicoccales; family Methanomethylophilaceae; genus Methanoprimaticola. The sequence continues at coordinate 4,081 of JAEDJU010000108.1, forward strand.
TTCAATGGAGTGTGGATGTGGCATGGGGTGGAAGTAAACTCCTGTACAAATCCCTGAAGGGGAAGCTGGTGAAGAGGGAGGACGACCGCCTGGCTGAGAAGATCGAGAGCATCAGCAACCTGAAGAAGGCAACCGGTATGGTCGCAGCCACCGCCTACATCCTTCCGCCCATATCCATCCTCGCCACGCTTCTGAGCACCACGTACCTGAACATAGGTGCCAAGAAGATGCTCAAAAATGAGGAAGAACGCATGCGCAACATCGACGAGATCCTGAGGGAAGTCGATGCGAAGAAGGCATGAACGCCGACATCCTCTACAAGATCGGGGTGAACATCCCCGAGGAATTTCTACAGAAGATGATGGATTCGGTCAACGATTCCATCGAACCCGTCTATCCGGGATACGACCGCACATTCTCCTATTGGAAGGTCACCGGAACATGGAGACCGTTACCGGGTTCCGACCCGTTCCTCGGGAACATCGGTGAGATAGAGATAGCCGAGGAGATGCGTGTGGAGTTCGCCGTGAGGGAGAAGGACCTGCGCCCGGCTATAGAGGCTGTGCGCAGGGTCCACCCGTATGAGGAGCCCGCAATCGACGTGATCCCCATGATCGGGTGGAAGTCCGTGATCACTGCTGATCCTTCGGACGGTACATGAAGAGGTTGTCGAAGGACTTCTGGAGCCTGTGGATCTTCAGACTCTGCTTCCTGTAGTCGAGCTCGTCCTGGTCGAGGATGCCGATGGCGACGAACATGTCCAGTGCCTCGTACGCACCATCATAATCGGAATCCACTCCGACCATCATGTCGATGAGCCTGTTGCGGCATGAGATGGCCTTGGGGAGGGAACCTCCGTTGTCCTCCAGGAACCTGT
>JAEDJU010000109.1 GCA_016296195.1 Candidatus Methanomethylophilaceae archaeon
AAGAACGAGCGCATCTACCTGACTCTGGACATTGATGGTATCGATCCCGCTTTCGCACCCGGAACCGGTACCCCCGAACCCTTCGGACTCATGCCCATGGATGTCAAGAAGGTCATCAACGAGATCGGAGACAGGCTCGCCGGATTCGATGTCGTAGAGGTCTGCCCCCCTGCCGATCCCGCAGGCATAACATCCGTTCTGGCTGCCAGGTACATCAACGAGGTCATGGCTGTCCACGCCAAGAACCTCAGATGCTGATCAGGACGAAAGGTATCCTGTAACCGCATCCACGTATTCCGCAAGTCTCCTATCAGCGACAGCGGGGTCTGTGGATTGGGAATAAATTCTGAAAAGTGAGTCGGTGGCGGATGCCCTCAACAGGACCCATCCGTCATCGAAATACATCTTGACACCATCAGTGGTGTCTGTCTGCATCCCATGTGCGACATCCTTGAAGTGCATCTCCACATCCCCCTTGCGGGAGTCCGGACATGGAACAGATGCGTTACGGAAACTGTATGTGTTGATGGTGGAGATCTGATCGGAGATCGGACCGCCCTTGGCGATGATCTCGAGCATCCTCACAAGGGCCATCGGTGCATCACGACAGAGCTGATGTTCGGGGAAAACGACACCTCCGTTCACCTCCCCTCCGAGGATCGCATCGTAATCGACCACCTTCTTGACGATGTTTGGGGCTCCGACAGCGACGTACTTCAGGATCCCTCCGCTGGCATTTACCTCGTCCTCGACGGAGGATGGGGATGCGACCGTAGTGACCACCTTGCCCTTCCTCCTGGACAATGCGGACCTGGCGAACAATGCCAGGCTCTTGTCTCCTGGAACCATCTCACCGTTGCTCGAAACGAAGAGACAACGGTCGGCATCGACATCGAACGCGACACCCAGGTCGCACTCCGAATGCACGACCATGTATCCTAAATTCTCCAGGTTCTTGGAGGTCAGTTCGGAATCGTGTCCCGTCAGCTCTCCAAGGGAACTGCCGTTCATGGTGACCATACGGACGTTCAGACGATGGAGTATCTCCGGTACGACCAGGAATGCAGAACCGTTCGCACAATCTACGCAGATCTTCAGACCGGCCTCCGATATGGCCTTCACATCGACGTCCGAGAGCACCGCATCGATGTAACCCTCGATGCATCCGTCCACCTGGCGCATCTCACCGATCCTCTCCCAAGACACCTGCCTGGCATCGGTATCGATGATCGACTCCACGGAATCGTCCATCAGGAACGGATCCTCCGAACCATCGGACGATATCAGCTTCACACCGTTGAACTCGGGAGGATTGTGGGATGCCGTGACCATGACCCCTCCGACGATGTAGTCGTGGGTCCTCACATAGTATTGGAAGACAGGGGTGGGCAGGGAACCGAGGTCCACGACCTCGCAACCGACGGCCATCAGACCTGCCGCAACAGCACTCTTGAACGTCTCACCGGAGATCCTCGTGTCATGAGCCAATGCGACCGGCCCGGAATACCTCTCTCCGGCGATCTTTCCGATCTGGAGGGCCAATTCCACATCCAGACCATTGTTAACAATGCCTCTGACACCGCTGGAACCGGACGACACCTTCACATCGATACCTCCTTAAGGAAATGATGATGGATCCGAGGACCTATGGACATCACAGGATCGAGATGCTGACCACGTTGTTACCGCGGAGCACGACGCAACCGAGACGCCTTCCCTCGACACCGTCGGCGGATGTCTCCACGGTCTCTTCCAGGACCATGTTCATGTACTCATCGTAACCCGAGAGCTTTCCCTCAAGGGTCCTACCATCCTTCAGGAGGAGGGATATGCGTTTTTCCACCGATTTCTCAAGAAGAGACAGGGGCATTACCATGACCATCCGTATCCTTCGGAGTCTATTATAGTTTATAGGGAATCGTCGGACCCTTCATCGGCGTCCGTGGACCCCTTGGTCGGCTGTGCCGGGGTGGCATGGGACTCTATCCAGGCACGGATGTCCGCCTTGCGGGTGCTTCCGATGCCAAAGTACTCCGAGAACTTCTTGGTGGTCGTGAGCTCCATGGTCTGACCCGCCCTCTTCCCGGAGACGAATCCCAGCTCGATGAGCTTGTGAACGTCATCATACGTCCTCGGCCCACGGGTCCTGAAGAGCTCCGACTGCAATACAGGCTGGTTGTATGCGATTGTGCTGAGCGTCCTCATGACACCTGGTGCCATCTCGGCCTTGGCGAAGGTTCCGGTGCACTCGGAATACTCGGGCCTGAGCATCATCCTGTACTCGGTTCCGATCTTGGCTATGACGATGGCGGATCCCCTCTCGTCGTACTCCCTGCGGAGGTCGAGAAGGGCCAGACGGACCTCCTCCTCCGGTATCCCGGTCTTGGATGCGATGTCCGAGATCCTGAGATTACCGGCACTGGAGAAAAGGGCGGCCTCAACCGCTCCCTTGGGATCCAACTCAGATCACCGCTTCGGGTATGGGCCTTCCGTCCGAATCCTCAATGGTTCCGGACGTCCAGTCGGTCCTGATCTCTATGAAGATGTCCCCGTAAGGGAGGACCTCCTGCCAAACATCCAGACGTCCGTCCCTGACCAGGTGCAGCACGGATACGAAGACTGTCAGGTTCTCCCTCATGTCCTCGGTGAAGAGGTCGTCGATGCAGATCTGTCCGGTGCCGAGCCTCTGGATCCTGTTCCAGACCGCCTCCACATCCTTCTCGTCATCCTCGTCATGGGCCTTGTTCTCGAACTTCTTGACGGGTTCCCTGGCCTTCAGCTGTGCCTTGACGCGCTCCCTCTCCTTCTGGACCTCGATCTCCTTCCTGGCATCCTCGAAGGCATCGATGAGCTCGTACATGGTGACGGGACGGACGGGTTCCCTCTGGAAGGCCTCCTTAAACGAGATCTCCGGGACGGTCAGAGGGATCTCCTCATCGAAGAAGCTGTCATCGATCTCCTCGAACTCGGGTTCGGCCGGGGGCTCGGACCTCGTACGGGTGGAATCTGACTGCAGCCTGAGGATCTTCCATGCCATCAGGATCAGCTTTCCGGCGACGATCATGTCGAACTCGTTGGCCGCGACCTTGCGTGTGTACATCCTCACGAACTCCGAGAGGTCTATCTCCCAGGGATCTATGCCGTTCTCCAGCACGAGGCTGAACACAGCCCTTATTGACTCGTCGACAGGGTCCTGGAGCCTCTCCCCGGATTCCGCCTGGGAGAGGATGTCCATGTAACCTCCGATCCTCTCGAAGTCCTCGTAGTTCTCGCTCATGGCCTTGTGGAACAGCAGATGCTGCTCCAGGTCCTCCATCCTAACATTCCCATCCATCTCAGATCGCCTCTTCCTGCTTCTTCTTGGCCTCCTCCTCATAGCGGGAGACCTCGGCAAGGTCCGGCTGCATTATGACCTTGCTGATACCCGTCGGGGGCCTTGTGACGCCGATCAGATGATCGGCCAATGCCAGGGTCACCTTCCTGAGTGACACCTGGATGAACTGTGCCTTGGCGGAGCTCTCCTTGACCCTCTTGGCCACCATCTCCGCATTGACTGAATCCAGAAACATGTCCACCTCGTCCAGCACGTAGAACGGCGAGGGCTGGTACTCCTGGATGGCGAAGATGAACGACAGGGCGGTGAGGGACTTCTCCCCTCCGGAGAGTGCCTCCAACCTCAGGAGCTTCCCGTTCCTGGGCTTGGCGTTGATCATGAGTCCTCCGCTGAACGGGTCCTCCTCGTTCTCGAGTCCCATGAAAGCCTCACCTCCTCCGGACAGCTCCGAGTAGATTGCCTTGAAATTCTCGTTCACCGCATCGTATGACCTCATGAAGAGTCCCTTCTTCTTGGATGTGAGGGACTCCATAAGGTCACTGAGCTCCTTTATGTGCTTGTTGAGGGACGCCACCTCGGCCATGAGGCCGTCGTAGCGCTTCTTCTTCTCATCGTAGTCCTCTATGGAACGGAGGTTCACATTGCCCAGCTTGCTGAGGGCGGCCTCCTGTGCCCTGATGGTGCGCCTGATCTCCTCCTCGGACGGGATAGGCAGGGGCACATCGATGGTGATGGCATCCACCTCCGCCTGGAGGGCGGCCACAGACTCCCTGAGGATGATGATCTGGGCCTCGAAACCGGCCTTGGACGCGTTGGCGTTCTCGATGTCCTTGGTGGTCTCACGGATCTGCGAATCGATGCCGTACTTCTCCTGCGTGAGGGCATCCTTCTGGTTGCGCAGGTCCTCGATGCCGCTCTCCATCTCAGACTCTATCCTGCGGAGGGCATCAAGGTCGAGCCTCGCCCTCTCGATGAGTCCTGTGTTCTCGGTGATGATCCTGTCATCCTCGGCGATGGCCTCCAGGACGGAGTCCAACTGCATCTGCAGGGACTCGTTCTGCTTGCCGTAACCGACGATCTCGGTCTCCATGCCCCCGATCTGGAGCCTGTAGTCGGAGATCCTGTTGTTCAGCTTGTAGAGCTCATCGCGGACAGCCTGTATCCTGTTCTGGAGGTCCACGGGAGCGATCTGTGCGATCCTGTCCTTGATGGCGTTCCTGTCGGAGGTTATGGACGTGAGACGTTCGGAAACGGCACCAAACTGCTTCCTGGCCACATCCAACTCCGCATCCGCGGAGGATACCCTGTCGCGGACGGTCTTCATCTCCTCCGAGACCGCCTTCCTGGCCTTCTCCAGCTGCTCTATGCGACCCTGGATCTGGGCCATCTGCTCCCTCTCCTTGAGACCGGCGGCGTTGGCATCCCTCATCATGTCGTCCGCGGCACGGATCTCGTCGCGGACCTGCCTGAGCTTGACCCTGACGGCCTCCAGTGCCTCGGTCGCCTTCCTGAGCTTCTCCCCCAGCTCGGCGAGCTTGTCCTCGGATGCGGCACCGAAC
>JAEDJU010000110.1 GCA_016296195.1 Candidatus Methanomethylophilaceae archaeon
CCCTTCTTCCTGTAGCTGACAGGATCGCCGAATGCCCTGACGACACCCTTGTCCGGTTTCACGACTCCGTTGAAATGGTAGAACAGGGTGGACTTACCGGCACCGTTGGCTCCCAGGATGACGGTCTTAACACCTTTCCTGATTCTGATGCTGACACCCTTCATGGAGGGCTTCTCGGCGCCCTCGTAGCTGAACATGATCTCCTCTGTCTCGATGACATTCTCCATCAGACCACCTCCAGACCGTGTCCGAACCTCTCCAAGGTGGAGATGTGGCTGCGGACGGCTTCCAGAAGATTGGAATCGCAGAACAGGGTGGCATCCCTTCCGTCGAGGGCCTCGATCATGCAGCTCTCGATGGCGTTGAAATAGAAATCAACCTCCAGACCGTTGTCCCTGAAGAGACGGCGGGTGTTGAACCCGTATATCCCCTTGAAACCGATGGAACCCTCGATTATCCCGGGTCCATCCTCCGGCGACACACCCACGAGCCTCAACTTCCCGGAGACGGAACCCTCTGGGAGCATCTTGCTCAGAAGCTGACTGTTGGTCTTGGGATACGGGGCCTCGGGCCTTCCCCTGATGGTCTCCACCGTGGAGTTGACGGAGAACGTGTGGGGCACGGCGAGTCCCGCGAGGGAAACCTGCTCCCTGTCGGAGAAGAATGGCTCCGGCTCACCGGAGTATATCAGGTTACCCTTCCTCAGGACGTGTATCTCCTCGGCCCATGTGTATGCGAGATCGACATCGTGGGTGGAGATGATGACGGTGGTGCCGTTGGCACAGAGCTGGTCAACCAGTTCGATGACCTCCAGGGAGATCTGCGGATCCAGTCCTGCCGTGGGCTCGTCCAGGATCAGGACTTTGGGCTCCACTGCCAGGGCACCTGCAATGGCGACCCTCTTCCTCTGTCCGTATGACAACTGTGTGGTGGGACGGTACCTGTACTCCTCCATGCCCACCTTGAAAAGTGAATCGCATATCCTGCGCTCGACCTCATCCCTCTCCAGACCCATGTTCATGGGCCCGAAGGCTATGTCCTCCTCCACGGTGGCGGAGAAGATCTGCTCATCGGGGTTCTGCACCACGACGCAGATGTCGGAACGGAGCTTGCACAGCTCGTCCTTGGAGTAGTCGATGGGCCTGCCCTCGTAGAGGACCTCGCCCTCCTTGGGCTTGAATATGCCGTTGAAATGGTAGAACAGCGTCGACTTACCGGCACCGTTGGCTCCCAGGATGGCGGTCTTCACGCCCTTCCTGACCCTGACGTTGACGTCGTTCAGCGACGGGCGCTCCTGTCTGCTGTTGTATGAATATGAGAGACCTTTGGTCTCGAAAAGAACCTCTTCCATCAGAACACCTCTCCGAAGAAGATCTCGGACATGTCTATGAGTCCCTCGGTGTAGTATCCGAAGACGAATATAAGCACGAATGCCAGGACGGATACGGCCACCCACTTGACACCCGTCTTCGCAGGGGCGTTGTACACCGGGAAGTAACCCTGGTAGTTCCTGCACTCCAATGCTATCTGCGCCTTGTCGGACATGTTCGAGGATGAGATGAATATCCCGACGGCAATGGACGCCGTCGTACGGATCTTGTTCATGAAACCGTTGAACCCCATCCTGCAGTGTGCGGCGTTCCACATAGTCTCCATCCTCTCCAGGAGCAGGAAACCGTACCTGTAGATCAGGACGACCAGCTCGGAGACCTCCTTGGGGATGCGCAGCTGCCTGAGGGCCTGTGAGAGATGGGGTATCGGAGTGGATGTGGCGAAGGCCATCATGACGGCGATACCGGCGACTCCCCTGAACAGGATCAGCCATGCCTTGTTGAAGCTGTCAACGGTCATGTGGATGTGGACCCACAGCACATGGGTGTCCCACAGGACTGCCCCGGAATCCCCGGATATGGAGACCATGCCGCATCCGAAGACCAAAATGAAGAATGCCTCGCCCAGTGCGAGTGCGATCATGAACGGTATCCTGAAATTCGTGGAATACGCCATCAGTATCAGTCCGATCGCCAATGTGACGAAGGGGACCAGCATGGAACCGGTCGTGATGTTCACGACCAGGACCACTATGACGAAAAGGAGTTTTCCGAGGGGTGCCCACGAGAGCATCCTGGAGCTGTATGCAAGCGTATCCATCTGCGATTCTTCTGACGTGCTCACCCCTCCGATCGGATCAGTCCTTACGGGTGTAATGTCCGATGAAGTAACCGATGATGATCGCACCGATGGCAGCCTGGAGGGCGAAGAGCATTGACTCCGTCTCTCCGGGGAGCTCGTAGTCTCCCCAGATTCCGTTGGTCCAGGGCTCGTATTCGGGATCAACCTCCTCGACGACTCCCTCAGCACCATCATCGGCTCCACCGAACTCCGCTCCGGTGCTGCTTCCGAGATAGAGGGCACCGATGCACAGGATCGCAACGATGGCGAATCCTCCAATGTAGACTGCGAGGTTCTTGGTGTTCATGCGGTTGCCTCCTTCTTCTTTCCGAGGCTCTCGGCGATGTCGAAGATCTCGGGCTTGTTGCGGACGAGGTAGGTCGCGAACATGAAGAACAGGATACCCTCCATCAGTGCGAGGGGGAGCTGGGTGGCGGCGTAGTTGGTCATGAACGATACGAATGCATCGATGGACTGACCGTGGTTCAGTGTCATCTGTATTGAGGTCACAACATAGGTGATGAGATCCGCGAAGAGCGCTGCGAAGAACATGCTCACGGGGATGCTTGCCTTGGCCTTCCTGAGGAGAACCCAGATGAGTGCTCCAACGAAGGGTCCGACGACTCCCATGGAGAAGATGTTGGCTCCGAGTGTGGTGAGTCCGCCGTGGGCGAGCAGAAGTGCCTGGAAGATCAGGACGATGGTCGCCAGGAAGGATGTGACACAGACACCGTAGAGGACGGCTGAGAATCCAGTTCCCGTGGGGTGGGAACTTGATCCGGTTACAGAGGGGAGCTTGAGGGATGAGAGCAGGAAGATGAACGCTCCGGAGAGTGCGATGGTCATCTTGTGCTCGGGATGCTCCCTCATCAGCTCAATGATCTTTTTGGCTCCGAGGACCACGAAGGGGATGGCGATGATGAACCACACCACGCACCAGATCGGGTCGAGGAAACCTTCCATTATGTGCATTTGATTTCACCTGTATTCTTTTCCGTCGATATTTGACGGGAGAACCACGTTTTCACGCTACCAATAGATATCAGCAAATAGTACGGGATTCAACTATTTAACAATCTGGATAATGCATCCAACTTCGATGGATGGATATGAACTGTTTTTCCCACATGGAGCCTCAGAAATCGATTATTGCTGATGATATGTTAACAATGCTTATCATATTGCATCCAGCAGTAATTAAACTGTGTCCGATGATGGATACAACCTGATAATATAGGGAACATTCATCCAACTTAAACAATGGCCACAACTTGATACATTTTTTGGGATTTATACGGTAGGGGGGTATTATAATTGGAGGATATAACCGTCAATCCACATGTCAACAATCGTACATTGAAGGAAGAGACGGGTGAAGACTGAAAAGGGAAAAGGATTGGAATGGGGGCGGTGACCCCCGGTTTTGGATCTTTATCAGCCCTTGTAGTAGATCATCGAGTTGCAGATGGTGGCTGCGATGTTGGATCCACCCTTGCGTCCCTTGGGGACGATGAAGGGGATGTTGCGCTCCATGATGATCTCCTTGGACTCGACGACGTTGACGAATCCGACGGGGGCACCGATGATGAGTGCGGGCTTGACCTCTCCGGCATCGATGAGCTCTGCGAGCCTCACGAGTGCGGTGGGTGCGTTTCCGATGGCGAAGATAACGGGGTGCTCCTTGGCGACCTCGGCTCCCCTCTCCATGCAGACTGTTGCCCTGGTACATCCGCGTGCCTTGGCCTCGGCCACGACATCGTCGTTGCTGATGAAGCAGTGGACCTGTCCTCCGTACGCGGAGAGCTTCTTCTTGTTGATACCTGCGGCGGCCATCTTGGTGTCGGTGACGATGTGGGCACCGTTCCTGATCGCCTGGATACCGATGTTGGCGGCATCCTCGGAGAACACGAGGTTGTCGGCGTAGTCGAAATCCGCCGATGTGTGGATGCACCTCTTCACGATGGAGAACTGGGGCTCGGGCCATGTCCTGCCGTTCAGCTCCTCCGTGATGATCTGCATGCTCCTCTTCTCAATCTCCTCTGGTTTCACTATTTCTATAGACATCATATCACCTTAGATTCTGTATCCTCTGGGTGTTATCATGCGTCCGTTGCTGACATATGTCTGCGAATTGCCTATGATGACAATGCTGAACATGTCGACGTCCGCCTTGTCGAGATCACCTAATGTGGTGATCTGCGCCCTCTGATCCTCCCTTCCGGCGTTCCTCACGATCCCGACGGGTGTCTCAGCAGAGCGGTGTTTGAGCAGTATCTGCTGCGCCTGGTTAAGGTATTCGGTCCTGGTCTTGCTCTTGGGGTTGTAGAGACAGACGATCATGTCACCGATTCCGGCGCAATCCACGCGTTTCATGATGAGGTCCAGGGGTGTCATCAGGTCCGAGAGGCTGATGATCGCCAGGTCGTGCATCAGGGGTGCACCGAGGACGGATGCCGCTGTGGATGCCGCGGTCATACCGGGGACGGTGTCGATCTCGATGTCCGCTTTCATCTCATCGGCCAGCTGGTAGATGATACCGGCCATGCCGTAGATACCAGAATCTCCCGAGGAGATCATGGCCACATCCTTGCCGGACATGGCGTCCTCGATGGCCATCCTGCACCTGTCGACCTCCTTCATCATCCCGGTGGCCTTGTACTCCTTGTCCGGGAAGA
>JAEDJU010000111.1 GCA_016296195.1 Candidatus Methanomethylophilaceae archaeon
GGCGAGGTCTCCGGAGAGCTCCTCGACGATGGGGCCCATCCTCCTGCAGGGGCCACACCAGGGTGCCCAGCAGTCGATGATGGCGATCTTGTTAGACTCTACGAAGCTGTCGAAGTTGGACTCATTGAGCTCTGTAACCATATCAGTTCACTGAGAAGGTGATAGGGGTCACGTCCTTAAAAGGTGCTGTGGGGAAACTCCGTGACAACCGAAATAAAGGGAGATTCACCCCCTGACGGGGGCAATTGGTTTGCAGTGGGTCGGGATTCACTGGAGGTCGTAGTCGCCCACGATCTTCAGTTCTGGATACTCGCCGATCCTCTCGGGGATCACGTCCAGGTCCTCGCCGTAGAGGTCCGAGAGCTCCATGTGGAGCATCTCCACCCTGTCCGCACCGCGGAAGGCGCCCTTGGCCACCAGCTTGGAGACGGAGTGTTCGTGGGTGACGACCCTGTTGTCGCTCACCAGGTTGTCCGCATGGGCGACGATCTTCTCCTCCAGGGTACGGGGCATGTAGTCCGCCTGAGGGAGTCCCATCTCCTCCACATCCTGCTCATCGAGTCCGGCACCTGTGTGCTTCAGGATGATGTCGATGAGCGAACGGGGAAGGCTGAGACGCTCGGCGATCTGCGCACCGTAGTAGGCGTGGAGGATCGAATGGTCCACCGAACGACCTATGTCGTGGAGCAGGGCACCGGCTGTGACGAGATCCTTGTCGGCCTCGGGGATGTGGGCGGTCATCTCGTCCGCGACGGCACGGACCGTGGCGCAGTGGATGACGACACGCTTCTTGCATCCCGCGTCGATGAGGAACTCGACACATTTGCGGTCACTCGGGATTCTCGACAACTGTCTTCCCCCTCTCGTTGGGGACCACGGTCAGCTTCCCATGACGGTCGGAGTACAGGGCCTTGCCCTCGGTGAAGCGGTCGAGGAATATCGCCAGGGCCGCAATCTCAGAGTGGGGCTGGTTGCCGACGGACACGTTGAAGTCCGCCCTCTGGTAGACCTCGGCGGGAACCTTCTCGGCACCCACGATGATCATTATGTCCTCGTCGCGGGGGATCTTCGGAAGGGCATCGGTGACGGCCTGACCATACATAGTCAGGTGGACGACCTTTCCCTTGAAGTCCTTGACAGCCTCCTTCCAGCTCACACCCGTCTTAATCGTGTAGTCTCCGCCGAAGCGCTCGACGACACTGCGGATGTTTCCCTCCAGGACCTCGTCGTATGTGTCGACGTAGATGCCCTTGGCTCCAAGGGCCCTGGAGGAGAGCGCCACATGCGTGGTTACACGCTTGTCCCTCTCGGGACGGTGGCCTATCCTCATGATCCAGATTTCGGGCATTTCGGTTACTCTTCGCGGATGGGCTCGATCCTGTGGCCACGGTAGTCCATCTTCACGGACCTGCGGACAAGGCTCTTGAGCATGGTCGAGGAGAGACCGAGGGCCTCTGCGACATCTCCGGAGAACCTGCCGTCCTTTCCGACCTCGGCGAGGATCTTCTCTTCGATCTGGGCGTACTCTTCGTCGCTCATCATGGCCGCGGTGAGGACATCGCTGATCTCATAAACGGGCCACTGGGCGTTGATGCTGAAGGATGTGTAGTAGGTGTGGTAGGACTTCTCGGGGTAGCCTCCATTCTTGGAAAGCCAGCGGGTCTCCACGAGTTTCATCTTCTCGAAGAAGATGATCGCATCCCTTCCGTCGGGACCGAACTTCTGCTCGATCTCGTCGGCTGTCCTCCACTCCAGTGTCACCTCCTTCAGAACATCTCTTTTTATGGGTGAATCGACGGACCTGAGCATTGGAACCAGCTCGGACGGTTCGTTGATGACCTTTATCCTATTCATGAGCCTACTTCATGCGTTTGAAAATATTTATAACCTAGTTGTATTCGGGACTCCCCCTGGCCAGATGACCGGAGCAAGTATCGCGGATGGGGGATCCCGACCACGTCTTTTTTCCCGATCCGGAACGGTTGTCGCACATCGGACATACCGACAAGTCATCGATTCACGGACCCTGCACAGACCCACAGGACACCTTATCCGAGCCCAGTAGTTTTAATTACACCTCAACAGATAGGGAGTCCAATGAAAGCCGAAAAGCAGCCTGAGCTTAGGTCTCAGTGTCTCAACTGCTACAAGACCTTCAAGGGTCCTGACGCAGAGCAGAAGGCGCTGGACTGCTGTGGTTCCCTCGTCCAGACATGGTGGTCGAACTACAACAGGTGGGGCAAGCAGAAATGGTACGGACGCTGATCCGTGCCATCTGATTGGCCTCACCCAACCGCTTTCCCCACTTTTTTCAGGGTGACGGATTTCATGATTCATCTGGAGGATTGGAACTGAGCGACGGAAAAGTGCCCATGGGGTCTATAGATGAGGAATTCGAGTTACTCGAACGCCATATCAACATCCTCAGGACGGTTCACGGAAATCAACCGATAGGACTCATCAGACTCTCGGAGATGACCGGTATACCGAAACACAGGATCAGATACTCCCTGAAGCTCCTGGAGCAGGAGGGCATCATCATGGCCACTCCGGACGGAGCGACGGTCACGGACAAGTACGATGAATTCATGGAATCCACCAGGGAGTACGTCAACAGTCTCTATTCCAGGGTCGAATCGCTGAAAGCCGTTCTGGATTAAACACTGGTGAATAGAAAGTTTTTAATATTAGTCCATCAATCGCCCATTCACAACAAGCCGCTGTAGCTCAGTAGGTAGAGCGTGTGACTGTTAATCACAAGGTCCTCGGTTCAAATCCGTGCGGCGGCGCCATCTTTTATCTACATATCTTCGAATGATGCATTCTTTGTCCATTATCCTTCGATTTCACGATAGCTTTTTATCTGTTTTCCGTTTAGGGGGCCTCCAGTGGGCTCTTAGCTTAGCCAGGTAGAGCGTCTGGCTCATAACCAGATGGCCGTCGGTTCAAATCCGGCAGGGCCCACTCATCTTTTGTCCAAACATTTGGATTCGAAATCCATGATTCCAAGAGGATGTTCGAATCAGAGCCATCTATCCTGAACCATCCGGATGATGACGGTCCGAATGGACGAACATCACCTGGGAACGGCACGATAACGTGCCGAACGGGTACTCCCCTCCACCTTCTCCACCAGACCTTCCTTCCTCATGCTCTGCAGGAGATTGGTCGCCTTCACGGAGACCTGGGAATCTGACAACTCATGAGATCCGCGGGCTCTGAGCATCTCGACGACATCCGACCTGGAGACGGGACCCACGTCCGAGATCAACGAGAGAACGGCCTCCCTGTCGGTTCCACGGTACCTCCTCATGACCCCGGATTCATCGCATATCAACGACGGTACACCGTCGAATACGGCGACAAGACCCTGTGATGCCAGTTCGGAGATCCTCTTCTCCGGAACATACCTGCATTTCGCCATACGGTCCAGGTCGATTATCGTCTCGAAGGAAAGGTCATCCCTCGTGTCCAATATCCTGGTGTACGGGCCGGACCTTATCCCAGGGAATGTCACCGACACCCTGTTGTCGGTCACAGAGAAATCGGGCAGGGGGAAATGGCGGTAGGCCTGGGACAGATACATGCCCCTGATCCCTGACATGGCCCCCGGTATGAGGCCGGAGTTCACCATGGCCCTCCGAAGGAACATGTTCCTGTCATCGGCGTTGGTGGGACGTGACAGCGCGAAGGTCTCGGGACGTATCTGGGGAAATGAACCGCCGTTGGAGACGGTGACGGACTCCCTCTCCCTCTCCACGACATCTATCGTGCCCCCCGACTCGTAGTCCTGGAACTGGATGGCGTTGAATATCGCCTCCGTCAGGGACGCGACACGGTACGTCGAGGTGCTGCGACCACTGGAACCGATCTGCACCGTTGTGTTCCTGACCATGGACACGACCTGCCTGGCAGCCAGGAGAAGAGGGCGTTCCATGACACGGGAATCCTCCTCGGCCCCGTCCACCCCGATCAACCTCCACCTTATGCAGACCGACGATGGGACGAACGACTCCGATGACTTGCCCAACAGGACCAGTGCGGCATTGGTGACCTTTCCCCTCTTGAAGAATCCAACCTTCGTGAGGAACGCCTCGTCATCCAGGGAGATGATCTCATCCGAATCCCTGTGCAGGGATTCATAGGTGGCCCTCACCGCCCTGACGGCAGATGGATCCAGACTCCTGACGGTGGCCTCTGGGACGACGTTGCCCGTCCAATCGTCGTACTTGCGTGTCATGTACCATGGGATGGTCCTTCACGTTGATAATCTCATTTATTCTCATGAATAAGGACCGGGGACGTCCACGAGTGCCCGGGGGAACCGTGAACGATTAAATAGGGTCACTTTTTGGTCTATAATAATATGAAGAACAGGGGTCTCCCGACCACCTGTTCCAAGAGGTAATCATCATGGTAAAACTGCCGCGTATCCAGAAAGAGATCACAGCATGTCTCCAGTGCGGTTACTGCATCGACGTGTGCGAGGCCCACAACCAGACGCCTTGGGAGTCCGTCACCCCCAGGGGAAAGATCTACTACATCACACAGCTCGACAAGGCCGGATCCGGAGCAGAGGACAAGCTCCTCGGAAGGGACGTCCAGCTCAGCCCCGAGTTCGTCGATGCCATGTACAAGTGCACAGGATGCGGAAACTGCGAGGTCGTCTGCCACGCAAAGATCCACCTCGTCGACCTGTGGGAGAAGATGAGGGACTGGATCGTCGCGAACGGAGCAGGACCCCTCCCCGCACACAGGGGAATCGCAGGAAACATCGCCAGCAAGCACAACTCCTTCGG
>JAEDJU010000112.1 GCA_016296195.1 Candidatus Methanomethylophilaceae archaeon
CGTTCCAGGAGGTCGATGCGTACAGTCTCCTGATGCCGGTCACCAAGCACAGCTATCGTGTCCTGGACGTCAACAGGCTGCCGCATGCTATCCATGAGGCATGGGAGATCTGTCAGATGGGCCGCAAGGGGCCCGTCCACGTCGACCTGCCGATCGACCAGATGAACTCCGAGATCGACGTCTCCTACATAGATGAGAAGTATGGGGTCAAGCCGTTGACAGAGGATGTTTCCGCCCTCAACGATGCCGTGAAGTGGATAAGAGATGCGAAGAGGCCCCTCATCCTTGTCGGAGGAGGTGCCATAGACGCATCCGCGGAGGTCATGGAACTGGCAAGACTCCTGGGTGCACCGGTGGACACCACCCTCATGGGAACCGGTATCGTCCCCTACGACTACGAGATGTACATGGGACCCCTCGGGATGCACGGCAAGATGGCCGCACTCACCATGAGCAGGGAGGCGGACCTAATCATATCCATCGGAAGCAGATTCTCCGACAGGACATACAGCTCACACGACCGTATGGACGACCCTCAGGGAAGGATCATCCACATCGACATGGATGCCACTGAGTTCGACAAGCACAAGCACACATCATCTGTGAACCTCCAGGGCGATGCGAAGAGGGTTGTCAGGCTCCTGATCGATGCCATTGGCGGGAACGCACCCACATACACCGAATGGGTGGAACATGCGAAGAAGATCAAGAGCAGGTGCTTCTGCGATCAGAGGAAGGAGTGCGTGCCCATAGCACCCCAGAGGATCATGTACGAGATCAACCAGCTTATCGATGACGACACCATCATAACCACCGATGTCGGTCAGAACCAGATGTGGGCGATGCACTACCTGAACATCAGCCACCCACGTCAGTTCCTCACATCCGGAACCTTCGGTACCATGGGATTCGGACTGCCGTCGGCCATAGGTGCGAAGGCGGCCATGCCCGACAAGAAGGTCCTCACCATCACCGGTGATGCGGGACTGCAGATGGTCATCCAGGAGCTCGCGACATCCGTCGCCGAGGACCTGCCGGTCACCGTCATCCTGCTGAACAACGGAACCCTCGGAATGGTCAGGCAGATGCAGAAGTTCTTCTGGAACGAGAGGTACTCCGCCACCACACTGGGTGCTAACCCCGACTTCGTCAAGGTTGCCGAGGGATTCGGATGCAAGGGAATACACGTCGAGAGACCCGGCGAGATCGGAGATGCCATCAGGCAGGCCATGGACAACGACGTCACCACCGTTGTCGAGATCATGGTGGATCCGGACATCGAGATCCTGCCCATGCTCCCCGCGAATCCCAATATCCCCATGGTCAAGGGCTACTGCCCGTTCTGAAACCCAATCAAACCCCGTCCGTGAGGGCGGGGATCCATTCCATGAATTATTTGGAACGACGAATCCACGGAAAGGGATCTTCGAAGCCGTATCATCATCCATCGATGGGGATATGAACAAGACCTACAGGGATGTCACCGACGCCCTGTCCTCTCTGAGAAAGGACGATGTCATCGGGAACATAGGCACGAGCAGACTGCCCACATACCGTATGAAAGCGCATGGGCACGAATAATCGACTCCACCAACCTTTATTATAAAAGAGCAGTTGCGCACACGAAGGCATTAACATGAAAGGCACGAAAGCACTGGTAACCATGCTCGACAAGAAAGGCGTCGACACGATGTTCGGATACCCCGGCGGAAGCGTCATCCCCATCTACGACGAACTCTACGACTCCAGCATCAGGCACATCCTCGTACGTCACGAGCAGTGCGCAGCCCACATGGCCGACGGTTATGCACGCGCCAGCGGACGCCCCGGAGTCTGTCTTGCCACAAGCGGTCCCGGAGCGACCAACCTCATCACGGGAGTCGCCACCGCGTATGCCGACTCCGTCCCCATGCTCGCACTGACCGGGCAGGTCGGTACGGGATCCCTGGGACTCGGGGCCTTCCAGGAGGTGGATGCCTACAGCCTCCTCATGCCGATCACGAAACACAACTTCCGCGTTCTGGACTCCAACAGGCTCCCCCACGCCATCACCGAGGCATGGGACATCTGTCAGATGGGAAGACCCGGACCGGTTCACATCGACCTCCCCGTGGACCAGATGAAATCCGAGGTCGACGTCTCCTACATGGACGAGGAGTACGGTGTCAAACCCATCCCCGAGGACCTCTCTGGGATAGACCAGGCCATAAGATGGATCAGGGAAGCTAAGAAACCCGTCATACTCGTCGGAGGCGGAGCGATCAACGCATGCAGGGAGGTCAGGGAACTTGCGGACCTCCTCCGCGCACCCGTGGACGTCACACTCATGGGAATGGGTATCATCCCCTCGTCATACGACCTCAACATGGGACCCCTCGGGATGCATGGAAGGATGGCATCCAAGATCGCAATGAACGAGGCGGACCTCGTCATCTCCATCGGAAGCAGGTTCTCGGACAGGACCTGGAGCGTGAAGAGCCGCATGCAGGACACCGAGGGAAGGATCATCCACATCGATGTGGATGCCACGGAGTTCGGGAAGCACAAGTACCGCAACTGCGTGAACCTCCAGGGAGACTCCCGCAGGGCCGTCAGGATGCTCGTGGAGGGCTTGAAGGGATACGTCCCCAACAAGACCTGGACCGACAGGGGACTGGAGCTCAGGAGGAGATGCACATGCAACCTGGACCTCAACGCCAACCCCATCCTGCCCCAGAAGGTCATGTTCGAGCTTAACAAGATCATCAAGGACGACACGATCGTCACCACCGATGTGGGTCAGAACCAGATGTGGGCGATGCACCACCTCAACTTCGAGCACCCCCGCCAGCTCCTCTCCTCGGGTACATTCGGAACCATGGGGTTCGGACTTCCCGCCGCGATCGGAGCGAAGGCCGCAAAACCCGAGTCCGATGTTGTCGCGATAACCGGAGACGGTGGATTCCAGATGGTAATGCAGGAGGTCGCCACATCACTGGCGGAGGACCTGCCAGTGACCATCGTGCTCCTCAACAACGGTGTCCTCGGAATGGTCAGGCAGTGGCAGAAGCTGTTCTGGAACGAGAGATACTCCGCAACTACGCTCGACGCCACGCCCGACTTCGTCAAGATGGCGGAGGCGTTCGGTGCAAAGGGAATCCTGGTGGAGAAGCCCGGAGAGATCGGAGATGCACTGAAGGAGGCCATGGACTGCGGAAGGACCTGTCTGGTCGAGATAAGGGTCGATGTCAACGAGGACATACTGCCCATGTTGCCTGCGGACCCCAACGCCGCCGCCGTCCAGGGACGCTGTCCGTTCTGAGATGGTACGATGGATGCCGAGACCCTGGAAAGGTCCGTACTTGACAGGATCGTCCCGTCTGAGGAGGAGATCCTCTCGATATCCGAGAAGGCGAACAGACTGAAGAGCATGGTGCAGGAGTACATCCAGGACCACGGCATCGACATAGACATAATGTTCGCGGGATCGTTCTCCAAGGGAACCTTCCTGTCGAATCCCGACCTGGACCTGTTCCTGATGTTCCCCGAATCCGTTCCGAAGAAGGAACTGGAGAGGATCGGACTCCAGGCGGGGGAGGACATCCTCCATGGGGAGCGCATGTTCTCCGAACACCCGTACACCAGAGGGGTGTTCGAAGGTCTCGATGTGGACATGGTCCCGTGCTACCACCTCACCACCACCGACAAACTGCAGAGCGCCGTAGACAGGACACCGTTCCACACCGCGTACATCTGCAGGAAGCTGTCATCAGAACAGAAGGACCAGGTCCGTCTCCTGAAGAAGTTCATGAAAGGTATCGGCACCTATGGTGCAGAACAGGATTCCAGAGGGTTCTCGGGATACCTGTGCGAGGTCCTTGTGGTCAAATACGGGTCCTTCCGCGGTGTCCTCGAGGGTGCCCAGTCCTGGAGGGATGGGACCGTGATAGAGGTCGAGGGCAGAGGCCCAGAGATGAAGGCTCCTCTGGTGGTCTACGATCCCGTCGATCCCCGCAGGAACATGGCGTCCTCCGTGCACATCGACACGATGTCCCTGTTCATAGCCGCCGCCTCAGCATATCTGAAGCAGCCTGATGAGAAGTTCTTCTTCACACCGGAGAGGAACCCCCTTACCGTGGAGGAACTCAGGGAAATCGCGTCAAGGCACGGATCCAGACTCGTGTCCGTTGTGTTTGAGAGGCCCGATGTCATAGAGGACAGCCTTTACTCCCAACTGTGGAAGACGCAGATCGCCATCGGAAAGAAACTCGATGAGTTCTCGTTCGGAGTGTTGCGTGCGGTCCACAGTATGGATGATTCGAAGATGACCGTGGTGTTCGAACTGGAGAGGGACACCCTGCCCAGGACACACAAGCACTACGGACCCCCGGTGTCGGTGAGATCATCCGAGAACTTCCTGTCCAGGTGGGAGGGTAACCCCAACGGGGAACCCTTCATCGAGGACGGAAGGTGGACGGTCATAGCGGACAGACCCTATATCAGGGCCGATGATATGATCCGCGGGGAAGCATCCATGTCCGGAGCAGGCAGAAACCTGGATGTGGGGACCATGGATGTCCATGACCATAATCGCACCCTTGAGTGCATAGATCCCCTGCTGATCACCAAACTACTCGTTCCGAAGATGCCTTGGGAGTGACCGGAAGGTCTCTCCCATCAAACACGATTTTATAGGAATTCGACGTTAGACCGTTCAGTGGGCCTATGGGCTAGCTTGGTATACTTGTGGCTTTGGGAGCCATTGACCCCGGTTCAAATCCGGGTAGGCCCACTCAT